>JASJDF010000104.1 GCA_030065715.1 Xenococcaceae cyanobacterium MO_188.B19
GGATAAACAAGTGCGTGACGCTCAATCTGGCTCTGCCTTTATCTTGGTGGAAACTCTTGCTGGTCAACCGAGAGGAAGTGCCTTGAATACTAGCGATCCCAATGCTCCTATCGAGTATTTCTCGGGGCAAGATTCAAATCCTGACGAAGATGGTATTGGTACTACGTATCATGAATGCGGAACACTCTGGATGGGAACTGATTACGAGCAATCGGTAACAGATACCAATGGTAGATTCCATCATGTTTATAATGCCTACTGTGCAGACCAGGCTATATTTACCACAGCAGGTTCGGCTAATCCTGTACCAACGGGTTTGGCTTTAGCCAGAAAAGTAGCGCGCTCGCTGGTAGAACGTTATCAGTCTGCTGAAATTGATGATGAAGACGGATTTCAAAGTCTTTACAAGGGTAATTTTGCTGCTGATGGCTGGCAGTATGCAGGTTCTTTATTTGATGGTCAAGTTCCTTTCTTTAATGTGTCTGGGGAGCAGCCAATTCTAGGTGCAGGGTTAGATAACCCAGGATTTGATAGTGTCTTAGGAGTATTGTGGTACACTCCCAGAACTTATAGTGACTTTATCTTAAAACTGGAGTGGAAGTCTTTTGATCTTAAAGCTAACTCAGGTATTTTTCTGCGGATTCCTGAACCTATTACTTTAGATAACAACTTCTATGACTCTTCTATAGAGGTGCAAATTGACGAACGAGGTTTTCGTTTTGATGCTGATAATCCTGCCAATAGTTTTTATGGTAGTCCCCTACATAGAACAGGTGCAGTGTATGAGCTATTTCCCACTCAACAATGGGCTGCTAAACATATTAGCTCTCGTAATAGTAACGAACGTGACTTCTGGAATAGTTATGAAATTAAATTACAAGGCGATCGCATTGAAGTCAAACTCAATGGCAAGCTCGTCTCTCAAGGAACATTTTCCGAGCTATTGTCTTTCGATGCCCCTAGTGACGGTAAAAAAAAGCGTTCCGAAGGTTTCATCGGCTTACAGTGCCATAGCGAGGTCGTTCAATTCCGTAACATTCAGATTCAGGAACTGTAAACACAAACGTAGTTGCAACACAAACTTAGAGGAATAAACAATGCCACTCGATCTCAATTTAAACAAAGAACCCATTGACCATACCAACAAACAGTATCAAGATGTCCTGGAAGATTTGCAAGGTAATATTCTCAAGTCCCATGGTAGAGAAGAATCTGTACACATTTTCTTGACTTTCCCCAACCCCAGCAAAGAGCCACAAAAAACCTCCGCACTCAGGCAATTGATTGCTCAACTCGCCACTCAAGATATTACATCAGCGAAAAAGCAGTTAAATGATGCTGATGCCTGGAGAAAGAGTAAAATTGATGGTGGCGCATTTGTACACTTCTCTTTATCTTCCTCAGGGTACGCAAAACTGGGTTTACTTGATTCTAATCAACCGAAGGGTGCTAATCTTCAGAATCGACAAGAAGCTAACTCTAAACAACTTAATGATGACTATGCTCAAGTCTTTCAACTAGGGATGAAAAGACGGCAGTATGCACTTTTAGATCCCCCGTTTAGCGATGGGGAATCTACATATCAAAGAGATATTGATGCCTTAATCATTATTGCTGCGGATAATTTGACAGATGTCAAGAACAAAGAATCAGAAATCACTGATAAGCTGAGGGGTATTGCTACAGTTGCTACCGTTGAGCGAGGTACTAAAATACGTCGCCAATTTAATAATCAACAGAAAGAACCTGTTGTCGAGCATTTTGGCTTTACAGATGGTATTGGCGATCCGCGTTTTCTCAAGGCAGATTTAAAGCAGAAAGAAAAAGGTGAAATCGCTCAGAGACTTTTTAGTGCGCCTCTCAATCTTGTTCTTGTTCCAGACCCTTTAGGAACTCCCAATGTGAGTTTTGGCAGTTTTCTGATCTTTCGCAAACTTGAGCAAAATGTTCAAGGATTTAAGAAGGCTGAACTTGAGTTGAGTAAAAAATTAGGAGTTTCTCGTGAACTAGCTGGAGCAATGGCAGTAGGACGTTTTGAAGATGGTACTCCACTTGTGCTTCAAGACAATAACGGGAGTAAAAATTTAAATGACTTTGATTATTCTCGCGACTCTGTGGGGCTAAAATGTCCATTCCAGGCACATCTTCGTACAACCAATCCTCGCTTAGAATCAGTCAGAGCAGGTGGTCCTTTTGCTCAGAGCAAAGAACAGGAGCTTGGACATCGCATTGCACGACGCGGAGTCACTTATGGTGGACAACTCAGCGACTTTAGCAACCTCGATAAACTACCTACTGGGGGTGTGGGATTGCTCTTCATGTGCTATCAGTCCGATATTTGGGAACAATTTGAGTTTATTCAGCGGTTTTGGTCTAACCATCCCAGATTCCTCGAACCAGATATGTCCAAGTCTCGCAAAGTAGAAAATAAAAATTACGACAGAACAGGATTGGATGCAGTCAGTGGTCAAAACCTACCCAATCAGAGTGATCCACTAATTAAAGAAGAAGCGCAGCCACCACAAAACTGGTTAAAAGAGCGCGATCAACCAACTGTCAAAGCTGATGTCCAATTTGCCAACTTCGTCAAACTTAAGGGGGGAGAGTACTTTTTTTCGCCAAGTATCAGTTTTCTGAAGAACTTGCCCAATTTACCTCAAAATTTTCCTACTCCTTCCATTGACGAACCCGTACCTAGCAAAACATATGTTGTCCAAAAAGGTGACGATTTATCTAAGATATCTGAGAGAGCTTACGGTGATAGCACTGTGTTTACATTAATCTATGAGGCTAACAGAAATGTGATCGGCTCTGAACCTGGCTCACTCGAACCTGGACAGATCCTTTACATTCCCCTGCTACAAAACACTCAACCCGTACCAGGGGAGACATATATTGTGCAACCAGATGACTATCTATTTTTAATAGCCGAAAGAGCTTATGGAGACGGCAATTTGTACAACCTAATCTACGAAGCTAATCGAGAAGTGATTGAACCTGACCCCACTATACTCTTGCCTGGACAGCAACTTTTTATCCCTTTAAAGCAATAAAATACTTTGTAGCGATTGTCTTGAATGTCAAGTTACTGATGTAATTTTTCAATCAAGGCAGTCAACTTCATTAGGGGTCGAGAGGATTTTTTTCTCTCGCTCCTTCTCCTCCAAAATCGCTCTAGTGTAGGAAAGGAAAAAATCAGATTAGATTGAGTCAAAATTTTTAGCAAATAGGATAAAGTCAAGTATCGACAACAATAAAAATGAGAGAAAGATGGTCGGGAAAAAGCCCAGACTTGCTCAGAGATTTAAGAATATGTTTAAAAGACTGTCTAGAGGGCAATCGCATGGGAATCCGCGTTGCAGTGCGCTCATCCTATTAGTCCTACTATTTCTCTTTTCAATCATAATTCCCCTTTTTGTCCCCCAAGTTTCTGTCTCAACCCCCATTGTTCAAACCCAACAAAATACCCTTCAGTTGGTTGAACTTGGCAAAAAACTCTATCAAGCTAGACAGTTCGAGGAAGTAGTAACAGTATGGCAACAGGCGAGTGATGCTTTTGCTGCGGGAGAGGATAGGCTCAATCAGGCAATGGCACTGAGTAATCTTTCTTTGACTTATCAGCAACTGGGACATTGGAATGAGGCTCAAGAAGCGATCGCAAAAAGTAAATCTCTCTTGTCAACTCAGTCAAGCACGACCGTACAACAGCGTATATTTGCTGCTACTTTAGATATTGAGGGGCAGTTGCAACTATCATTAGGAAAGTCAGCCAATGCCCTAGAGACTTGGGAACAAGCGACTAAGATTTATCAAAAGATTGATAATCATTATGGATTAGTCCAAAGCCAGATTAACCAGGCTCAAGCTATGCAAGAGTTAGGATTTTATCCGAGAGCTTGCACAACTTTATTATCCGCTTTGGGATTCGAGAGTCAAGACTGTCAGATATCAGAACCAGAACTGGAACTTCTGCCAGAATCTCCCTCTATCTCTTTACGAATCTTAGGATTACGCAGTCTGGGTAATGTGTTGCGAGTAATGGGGCAGACGCAAGAATCCCAAATGGTTTTGTTAAAAAGTTGGCAATTAGCCCAAACCAGAGAAGATTCGGAAAACTTAGCTGAAATCGCTCTGAGTTTAGGCAATACAGCCAGGGTTTTAGGTAATCAAAAAATTGAGCAAAAACAGTCCTCTGTTGAATCCATACAGTCTGTGACTTGTGCTCCATCAGAGTCTTATCAGACCAGTTCCGAATTCTGGCAACAAGCGATCGCTTGTTATCAGCAAGCAGAATTATCCACCTCATCCCTCACTAGGATACAGGCACAGCTAAATTTACTAAGTCTCTTCATCCAAAGTTCGCAGTGGTCGCAAGTGCCGACCCTGGTAGAAAAAATTCAATCGGAACTTACTGACTTACCCTCCAGTCACAAAGCTGTTTCTGGTCAACTTAAATTAGCTCAAAATTTAATCTGCCTCAAATCTCAATTCACTCCATCAAACTCACAATTTGTATCTCCTATCCTTCAATCTTGTCTTATTATTCAACCAATGGCTCAACCCATCCATGCAAAAGAAGTTCAGCAATTACAACTTCCTTCTTGGCAAGAGATCGCAAAACTTATAGAAATAGCACTCAAACAAGCTCAAAGTTTGGGAGATAAACAAGCTGAAGCCAATGCCCTGGGTTATTTGGGGGCAATATCTCACTTTTTGGGTAATCCTGGTAAGGCAGAGCAGTTGACCGAACAAGCTTTGCAAAGACTTTCTGCTTACGAGCATCCCGAACTGGCTTATTTATGGCAATGGCAACTGGGACGATTGTATCAAAGTCAAGGAAACTCTGAAAAAGCGATCGCAGCTTACACCTTAGCCATAGATATCCTTGAGTCTCTGCGACGGGACTTGGTTCTTACCAATGCAGACATTCAATTTAATTTTCGTGATAGTGTAGAACCCGTCTATCGGGAACTGGTAGATCTGCTTTTACAACCTTCTTCTAACAAACCAGCTCAAATAAGTCAGGATAAACTAAAACAAGCCCGTAAAATCATTGAATCACTTCAATTAGCAGAACTTAACAACTTCTTTCGGGAAGCTTGTATCGATGCTAAACCCCAACAAATTGACCAAATTGATTCTCAAGCAGCTGTTATCTATTCCATTGTTTTGCCCAGACGTCTCGCTGTAATCTTGTCCAGACCTGGAAAGCCTTTAAACTACTATGAAATAGAGTTTGATCGGAGTTCAAGTAATTCCGCATCAGAGTCCATAGAACCAGTTTTCGATGAGATGTTTGCCAACTTAAACCCATCTATTTCTAGTCCTGACCCCCTGCAACCTCATCAGCAAATTTACGACTGGCTAATTCGACCCTTAGAAGTAGAATTAGCAGAAAGTGAGATCAAAACTTTGGTTTTTGTCCTCGATGGAGTACTACGCAGTGTGCCAATGGCAGCACTCCACGATGGTCAACAATATTTGGTAGAAAAATACAACATTGCCTTAACCCCAGGTTTACAACTTCTAAGTCCGCGATCGCTTTCTCCAGAAAAGTTGAGAACCCTGGCTGGGGGTTTGGCTGAAGCCCGTCAGGGTTTTTCTCCTTTACCAGGAGTTAAACAGGAAATTAATAAAATTGCTGGTATCTTCTCGTCAGAAGTCATTTTAGACCAAGATTTTACTCGTCCTCGACTACAGAAGGAAATTAAGTCAGCTTCTTTTCCTATTGTTCACTTGGCAACCCATGGTCAATTCTCTTCTCAAGCGGACGATACCTTTTTACTGACTTGGGATGAACGGATCAATGTGAAAAATTTAGACCAATTACTAAGAGAAGGAGAAGGGCAAGAGATAAGTCCCATTGAATTATTGATTCTTAGTGCTTGTCAAACAGCAACAGGAGACAAGCGGGCAGTATTAGGATTAGCTGGGGTAGCAGTGCGCTCTGGGGCTCGTAGTACTTTGGCAACGCTTTGGTCAGTACAAGATCAGTCTACAGCCAATTTGATGTCTCAATTTTATGATATTTTAAACCAGTCTGGACTCAGTAAAGCTGAGGCACTACGCCAAGCCCAACTCTCCTTATTGCGGTCTTCCCAATACCAACATCCCTTTTACTGGGCTCCTTTTGTTTTAGTGGGAAATTGGTTATAATTCTCTTTTGTCAGCAAACCCTAGTTAAAATAGTACTGGCTCATTGGCGATCGCATTGAGTCCGCCTGATTTAAGAAAATTAGCCCAGATGCCTATTATGTCTTGATTTTGAGGTTGAGACTGCCTAGCTTGAATCAGAAAGTTCAACGCATCATACCAAATTCCCTGTCTTGCGTACCAAGCAGCTTGCTCTAAAGCAGACTTTTGGTTTATCGACTCAGAAGACTCAACACGACGCACCCAGACATCTCGCGCTGGATCGTTAGGACCTGGTTTTTCACCACAAACTAACACCACTGACAACTTATAGTTTTTTCTTATCTTCAATGGCAAAGAGTTCTGATTCGGTTGAAGGCTAATGATACCAGAACTACCTGTTATGGGGATGACAGTTTTAGAGTGATGGATTGTGCCTTCCTCTCTAATACTAAATACCACTTGTCTAGCAGAGGTTTCTGGTAAATAAATCCATAATTTTGGTTTTTCTGCTGTAGTTAACCCCAAGTTGGTTGTAGGTACAAGGGGCATTAAAGAGTTCTGGCTTGATGAAGAGTTAACCAAAGTAGTAGAAGTTGCACCTTGAAGACAGGGGATAGGATGGCGCGACCCTGCTTCTGCTGTCTGGTCTGGTTTTTTATCATCTGAAGGGGGTTTGAATAATACTCTACTGAGTTTTCTATTAGATCTAGCTGAAGGGTTAGTTGCTGACTGAGCAAAGGTTGATGTGGTGCCTAGAACTAATAACCCTACGGTCATTAGATTGAGTAACCATTGATTATTTAACATGGTCATTATTTTTATATAAAAGTGGAAAGGGGTTCCTAAGCTCCTTTAATTCTACTTAAATAAGCAATTTATAAGTCCTGATTCTGGGAAAACCTGATTTTTTCCGATTTTTTAACTAAATTACAAAAATTGAGTATTTTTTTATATAGTATTAATTACCAATTTTGACTGAAGGAATAGAAGTTTTTGTAACCATTGATTTTTATCCTATTTGTTTTGGTTACTTATTTTTATTTCTGGAGCAAAAAATGGTAGGCAATTTTGAGATATTTGAATTCTATTCTCCTGTAAAGCATAATTATGAAAACAGCATTAATTTGCGGTGTATCGGGTCAAGATGGAGCTTATTTAGCCAAATTACTGTTAGAAAAAGGGTATAGAGTGTATGGCACATCCAGAGATGCTCAAATGTCTTCATTTCGGAATTTACTACGGTTAGGAATTAGGGAACAAGTAAAGGTTGAATCTCTTGTTCCGACTGATTTTCGCAGTGTTTTGCAAGTAATTTCTAAAGTTGAACCAGATGAAATTTATAATTTGGCGGGACAAACTTCTGTAGGTCTCTCTTTTACTCAACCAGTAGAAACTCTAGAAAGTATTGCTACAGGGACACTTAACTTTTTAGAGGTGATTCGTTTTATTGGTGCGCCAATGAAGTTTTATAATGCTGGCTCTAGTGAATGTTTTGGAGATATTGGCGACTCTCCTGCTGATGAATTGACTCCTTTTCGTCCTCGAAGCCCGTATGCAGTAGCCAAAGCTACGGCTTTTTGGCAAGTGGCAAATTACCGTGAAGCTTATGATATTTTTGCCTGTTCGGGTATCTTATTTAATCATGAATCTCCTCTAAGACCCCAAAGATTTGTCACTCAAAAGATTGTTTCGGCTGCTTGTCGTATCGCTCAGGGAAGTAAGGAAAAACTCAACTTAGGTAATATTTCTGTAAAAAGAGACTGGGGGTGGGCTGCGGAATATGTCGAAGCGATGTATTTAATGTTGCAACAAAATATTGCAGATGACTATGTTATCGCTACGGGAGAAAGTTACTCTCTCGAAGAACTAGTAGCCCAAGCCTTTAATTGTGTGGGTTTAAACTGGCAAGATTATGTAATCCCCGATCCTAGCCTATTACGCCCAACAGATTTGGCAGTTAGTAAAGGAAATCCCAGTAAAGCCAAAGCCAAATTTGGCTGGCAAGCTAAATATAAAATGCCTGATGTAATTAAAATGATGGTAGAAGCTTATTGATGATTTTTAAGAGTCAATCATCTTTAGCAACAATAAAGGAAAACATTATTACAACTGCGGTTCAATATTATCTCTAGGAACTTCCGGTGAACGTTGTATATTCTGCAAGCGATAACCTGTCTTTTCAACTTGTTTGATATAGTTATTCACATCGGGTTTAGTATGTTCTTGAGATGTAGCTTTTAATTCCCGACGCATTTTTTTGAGCTTGGCTTTTTTACCCATCGTTAAGATACCTTTCTTGCTTCTACAATTTTTCGTGCAGAATTACCTAATATAATGATAGTTTATGGTTGTGTTTTTTCTATTACCTTGGGGATGGTCGATGCAGATAAAATTGAGGATTATTCACTAGCCATTGTCAGCAAGTCTAGGAGGAAATCATGACTAAGTGTGGCTCGAAAGTGTTTTGTCTTGATACTATCTTTGGACGGATGGCGTTTGAGTAAATTGATTTATTCCAATACTATTGAGAGAAACATAAAATAATTTAATTTACCTTAGACGTAAGATACTATTACTTGGAGCTTTTATCTCTTAGACTATGAAGATTTTTATCAGCACTGGGGAAGTTTCAGGGGATTTACAAGGGGGAATGCTAGTAGAGGCTTTGCGCCGTCAAGCCTCAGGTAAAGAATTAGAAATAGTAGCTCTAGGTGGCGAACGGATGCAAGAAGCGGGAGCCACTTTACTAGCTGATACTACTACTATTGGTTCGGTGGGTTTGTTAGAAGCCTTACCTTTTGTTTTGCCAACTCTCAAAATTCAAAATCAAACCAAAAAATATCTACAAAATAATCCCCCAGATGTTTTAGTTTTAATTGATTATGCTGCCCCGAATATTGCCATTGGTAGTTATGTCAAAAAACATTTACCTCAAGTTCCCATAGTTTATTATATTGCTCCCCAAGATTGGGCTGTGCCTATGTTGGGTAACGCACCTAAGCTAGCTAAATTTGTCGATAAACTCCTAGCAATTTTTCCCCAAGAAGCTAAATACTATCAGCAACAAGGCATAGATGCAACTTGGGTTGGTCATCCTTTATTAGATCGAATGAAAAATACTTTAAATCGGGAAGAATCTCGTCAACTATTAGGCATTAAACCTGAAGCAACAATTATCACTTTATTGCCTGCTTCCCGTCAACAAGAAATTAAACATATGTTACCAATTATTGGGGAAGCTGCCCAACTTATTCAAACTAAAATACCAGAGATTAAGTTTTTGATTCCTGTTTCCTTACCGGTTTATCGAGATGCAATCTCAGCAACAGTTAAGCAATACAATTTATCCGCTACTATTTTATCAGGAAAAGCTTTAGACGCGATCGCAGCATCGGATTTGGCTATCACTAAATCTGGAACAGTAAATTTAGAAATTGCCTTACTCAATATTCCCCAAGTGGTCTTATACAAAGTTCATCCTTTTACTGCTTGGCTTGGTCGCAAATTGTTGAAAATCAATGTTCCGTTGATGTCCCCACCTAACCTAATTGTAAACCGACAAATTGTTCCAGAATTACAACAAGAATCTGCTACTCCCCATAACATAGTCCAAGCTGCTGAAACACTATTGTTTGATCCCAATAAACGGCAACAAATAGTGAAGGACTATCAAGAAATGAAATCTTTATTAGGAGACGAAGGAGTAGCCTATCGTGCTGCTACAGAGATTCTTCAAATAGGTTATTGATTTTACAAAAATGACCTATTTTGAATAATTAAGAATCTCAATCTTATACTATTAATGCTATTGCATTTGATCTAAACTAGTAAATCAGATCAATGAGAGTTTAAGCAAACTTAAACTCTTGGCGTCAAGCATTAACATTAGTTATAAAAGTTTACAGTTTTGAAACAAATTAATATTGATTTGTTAAACATTGCTTTTAAATGGTAAATTAAATTACCAAAAGCCCAACTTTAATTTTTAAATAAATAGTATTTAGTACCGAGTTTGTCACAAAAAAAAAATATCATTATAGAATCTACTTAAAAATAGCTTTTGGCTAATATTTTTTTGATATAAAAGACCATAGCTGCGATTTTTTGAGTAAATTTTGCCCCCCTATAAAAGCTTGATGCTTAATCTAATAATTATTTAAAAATTATATTTGAAATTGTAGAAAGTTCAATATGAACAATTACTAACATCAACCAAATGAAAAATTATCCCTCGAACCTATACTTTTTACCACGGTCATTACAATTAAATTATCACAAATAATTGGTTGGGAGAGTATGAATATAATTCAACATAATCCAATTAAAATTGTATTGCCAATACAAGAATTTAAAAAAATTAGGGAACCCCTATTTTTTATAAAAAAACTCAGTCTAATCCAACCTTTCTTAAGAAACATTTTATAAATATGAAGTTATCCGTTTTTAAAAGCCTACAGTTTCGGATGCCCTTACTGGTATTATCTGGGATTATTCCTTTAATTGCTGTAGCTAGTTTTTATGCTACTAAAAGTGCTGCTAGAAAAATCACTCAAGAAGCAACTCAAAATCTAGCGTTAAAAAGTACATTGTTGGCAGAAAATGTCCAAAATTGGAATGAATCTCATGTATTGGCTCTACTAAATTTAAGCCGACAACCAGATATTATTGCTAATAACCCTAGAAAACAGCAACCAATTTTAAGAGAAATAGTTAAAACTTACGATCACCTTTATCTAGCCCACACAATTAATTTACAGGGATGGAATATATCTCGTAGTGATGGTAAAAAGCCCAAATATTACGGCGATCGCCAATATTTCCAAGGTGCTGTTGCTGGTAATAGAATTAGCTATCAAAGTATCATCAGTCGTACTACTCAACAACCAGCTTTATGTATGGCCACTCCCAATTTTAGACAAGGGAAAATAGTAGCAGTAACCTCAAATTGTACTGATTTAAACGCTCTAACAGAACAGGTAGGTAAGCTAAGATTTGGCGAAACAGGTTATGCCTTTCTTGTAGACCAAAACGGCGATCTTTTAGCTCATCCAGATTCTAATTTACTTTCTGGAGAAGCATTGACTAATCTGAGTCAATATCCCCCAGTAAGAAATATTTTAACCAATAATGTTAGTAACTTCTTTTCCTTTAATGATGGGGACGGTATCAAATGGGTTTCCCATAGTACTCGTTTAAATAATGGTTGGGCGGTAGTAATTTTACAAGAAGAAACGGAGTTTCTTACTAGTAAAACTCAGTTTCAAAACCTAGCATTTTTGATCAGTTTTGTTGTGATCTTTGGGACTAGTGGCTTGACCTTTTTTGTCGCCAATCGCCTCACCAGACCGATTATTGATTTGAGTAATGCAGCAATCACTATCTCTAAAGGAAACTTAGATAAAAGGGTAAATGTCAAAAGAGAAGATGAGATAGGGATCTTAGCATCTTCTTTCAACCATATGGCAACCCAGCTAACAAAATCCTTCGAGGAATTGCAACAAACTTTTAAAAAGTTAGAAAAAGCCAAAGAAGACGCAGTTTCAGCTAACGTAGCTAAAGACAAATTTTTAGCTAATATCAGCCATGAGTTCAGAACTCCTCTTAATAGCGTCTTAGGTTATGCCAAACTCTTACAAATCGATAGTTCTTTAAATTCTAGTCAAATTGAACAACTCAATACTATTCAACAAAGTGGCACCTATCTTTTAACTTTAATTAACGACATCTTAGATTTATCTAAAAGTAAAGCGGGGAATATGGAACTCCACATCAAGGAGTTTAAGTTGTTAAATTTTTTAACGACAGTTATTCGCATTGTTGAGAGTGAAGCACAAAATAAAGGCTTACGAATCAGAACTAAGTTTGAAGCTCTACCCAATACAATCAAAGCTGATCAAAAGAGATTAACTCAAGTATTGATCAATCTATTGAACAATGCGATTAAATTTACCACTAAGGGTGAAATATTATTAAAAGTTAGTCTGGTGAAATCCATCGATGATATTAATTCCCCATTACAACAAAAAATACGTTTTGAAGTAATTGATACAGGTATTGGTATGAATGAGAGGGAATTGAAAACAATTTTTCAACCTTTTGAACAGGCTGGCAATATGGAATCTCGATATATGGGAACTGGCTTAGGCTTATCTATCAGTAAACAACTGGTAGAATTAATGGGGGGAGAACTAAAAGTAAGAAGTAAACAAGGTAAAGGTTCTAACTTCTGGTTTGAGATCTTGGTGGCTCAAGACAGAGTAAATCCTACTACACAAGAACATACCCCAGAAATGCAAGCCATATCGGGTTACAAAGGCGAAAAACGTAAGCTTTTAGTAGTAGATGACAAGAAAGCCAATCGTCTTCTCTTAGCAAATATGCTTGAACCAATGGGTTTTCAAGTATTAATGGCTGAAAATGGCGAAGAAATGTTCACTATTCTCCACGAAGAGCGACCTGACCTAATCTTCCTAGATTTACTGATGCCAGTAAAAACAGGTTTTACTGCAGCAAAACAATTACAACAGCAATCTGAATTTAATGATATTCCTGTGATTGTTTTATCTGCCTGCTCAATCACATCCCAAATGCGGGAATATCTCAGATGTGACGGATTTTTAAATAAACCATTTGAGGAAGATGAACTATTAGCATTACTTGAGAAGCATCTGAATCTAGAGTGGGTTTGTCGAGACAACAAACAACTACCACCAGCATTAAGTGATGAAGATTCAACGGTAGTACTACAAAAAGTTTAAATACTACCAAATAAATCTGTTCAAGGGTTTGAGTATAGAGACGTAAAATTTACGTCTCTACATGGTATTTAGATTTCATCCCAACCACCAATACCAGAAGACATGACATAGCTAGTAACTCCAGCTTCAAAGAAATTAGCTTTAGTATGTCCTGCTTTTTTGGTATCAGAAAATCTTTCTAAATGTTTATAGGG
>JASJDF010000105.1 GCA_030065715.1 Xenococcaceae cyanobacterium MO_188.B19
CTTCTGCCTTGAACCACCAAAAACTTACCCACTCGCATATCTTCTACAGAAATATCAGGATGCAATCTAACTTCTAATCCTTTAGTTAGAGAACCTTGAATTACCGAGCCTAAGGGTATATTTAAGTTCATGAATGTTTACCGCTCTCTTGAAAAATATATTCTAGCCATACAAATTATTTTTGACGCAGTCAAAGCAGAGTGAGGAAGCTCAGTCAGGCTCCCTGACTAAAAGCAAGTGTCCTTTCCCTCTGCCCTAAAAAGACAAGTAACTTCGACTAAGAAATCTTGGCTTTTCCTCAATTTCTTATAACTAATATATACGTACAATGATTGGATGAGATAGAACAAAACGGCATGGTTGAGCTTATAAGGCTATATTTTTGAAATTTGAACCCAAAACTGAGACAATTTTTCCCTCTAAACCCAAGAATGGTTAAGTTAGTTTCAGTATAATTACTTTGATACAATCCCCGATTACTTGAGCTTTAATACCTAGAAAACTATCAACTTCTAGTCCAAAAACTCATGCTTGTGATTTCGATCACACAATAATCACTGACTTCCCAATAGAATCACAGTATAATCACGCAAACTGAATCTTGAATAAATGTAAAGATTGTGATGTAATTATTCTTATAATTGCCCAAACTAAACTTGCCTATGCCAGAAAAAAATACCTAAACGAAAGCTTAATATCTAATTTTGGATATTAGTATCAAATTCTATAAATCATTTAATAACCTTATTCTATTAATCAGACCCTATTGTCTAGACTAAATAATCTAAACAAAGTCGTATTTTGTATAAAGCAAATTCTCTAATTCCGAAGCAGATTATTAAATTACTCTTTTGGGTAAGCAATCCTTCTAAACCTCATACTAATGCAACCCTAACTAAAAAATCTTTTCGGTTCCTTAACTTTTTGTTCCTAGTTTGTTACTTTTGATTAGTTAATCTAACCCTAACTTAAACAAAAAATACAATACTAGTCAGGAAGCTTAATTCAAGTTCCGAGGCTATACAATGTATCGCCCTTATTGCAACTTATAATCAACGGTTTATTTGAGAGACTATAGGGAACTTTTAGTTACTTAAGTAGTCTTGAGATACTCCTCGACTCAAACAAAATAAATAATAAATAACCGCCCTTGAACGTACTACAAATCTAACTTCTTGTCAAGGATTTCTTAACTCAGTATATTAAAACACTTAAAAAATATCTTTTTCAGTAGCCCGATGAATATTAAAGTTTCCCAGACCTCTTCTAAAAAACTACCAAGTGGTGGTACAAACCAAACCATGAAAGAATTTGACCAATCAGCACAGACTGAGTTATTTTCCAATCTCAAACAAGTCCGATTTAGTGGTCAGCTAGTGCTGAAAGAATCTAAAGGAGATAGTTGGACTGTGTATGTTCACTTAGGTTATGTTCTCTATGCTACTGGCGGAATTCATCCAGTTAAGAGATGGTACAGAAACCTCAGAATATTTTTACCTGAGCATACTGCTGAAATTTCAGAGTGGGAATCTGAAATTTCAGGAATTACTATGGGAGAATGCAACAGATGTTGGCAATACCAACTATTATGCTCCTGGGTAAAACAAGGCAAAATTACTAGAGAACAAGCAACTAAAATCGTTTGGGCAAACTTGTTAGAAGTTTGGTTTGATGCAACACAAAAACCAGATGTTACCTACGAACTTATTCAAGCCGAATCTTCTTCAGAAGGAATAGTTTTACTTGATGGCAATCGCTTAGTTGCTGAAGTCGCAAGGAAAAAGGCTGCTTGGGATAAAGCAAGATTATCTGACTATAGCCCTAATCAAGCTCCAGTGATTAAGGATGTAGAACAACTCCAAGAACGGACTTCTCCCACAGTGTTTCAAATGCTGAGTCAACTTGTTAACGGTCAAAAAACCTTGAGAGACATGGCACTAGAGATGAAGCGAGAAGTGCCAACAGTTATCAATTTTTTACTACCTTATATTCAGTCAGGATTGGTAGAGCTTGCAACCATTCCAGATCAACCTGCTCCCCTTCTTGCTGCATCTAGTACTTCTGACAATGTTCAGAAACCTCTAATTGCTTGTGTAGATGATAGTCCTCTGATTAGTCAGTCCCTAGAGAAATTCCTTTCAAAAGCTGGTTACAGATTTGTGGGAATTAATGACCCTCTTAGAGCATTTAGCGTCTTACTAGCTCTCAAGCCAGACTTGATTTTCCTCGATTTAATGATGCCAAACACCAACGGCTATGAAGTTTGTGAGAAACTACGCCGTATTCCTCTGTTTCGGAACACCCCCATCGTAATTTTGACAGGAAACGATGGTGTAATCGACCGAGTTAGAACCAAAATGGTTGGTGCAACAGATTTCTTAAGCAAAGCCAAGGTAGATGCAGAAGCAGTACTAGGCGTACTAGAAAAGCATCTGAGACATTGTACCCTTAGTCAGTTACATGTCAGCCAGTCTTCTGGCGAGAGTAACGGTCAAAGAATTGCTTAATTCCCAAGTCAAACAAACATTGACACAAATTATCTGGCTATTATATCCATATCTTAATTACAACCTTTTAACAGCCATATAATAAATATCCCCTTATCCCTAGTCTATTTTGAAAAAAATGTGTTCTGACAAGTTTCGCCATCTTCATTGTGAGTGCCTGGAAAAATTCCAGGTAGATGGGAGTTTTAATATTTCTGAGGCTAAATCATAGGTAATGATGACTTAAAAAGCCTTCAAAGTTTAGTCGACTTTCCAAGCCAAGTGCTCACTTAACTTTCCTCCAGGCACTTTTGCAGAGAAAGCAAACTGAATCCACAAGGCGACAATTGTTCAGGCACAACCTTGCATTGTTTATCTACTGTTGAATTTTGTTAGTTTATTGATGAGGAAAAGTAATGAGTACAGTACTAATTGTTGAAGATAGTTTGGTAGAAAGAAAAGCGCTCACCATGAGTTTGAATCGGGGAGGATTTGAAGTACTAACAGCTAACAGTGGGGAAGAAGCTAAAGAAAAAATTAGTACTTGTCAGCCTGATGTAATTATTCTCGATGTGATGCTGCCAGGAAGCAGTGGCTTTGAAATCTGTCGTCAGTTTAAAGCTGACCCAGAAACTAATAAAATTCCAGTGGTTTTTTGTTCTAGTAAAGGAACGGAACTAGACAAATTTTGGGGTCTTAAGCAAGGGGCTTCAGCTTATCTGACTAAGCCCTTTATTTCTGATGAACTCATCCAAGTCATCAATGACTTGATCAAAAGTAAAGTCTAAATATTTTTTGAGGATAAATATGTAATATGGTATCTGATTTTTTGCCAGCCCCTAATGTGGAAACACAATCTCTTAATTCAACTACCACCCAAGTGATGGAGCAATTTTTGCAATTACAATTTGCTTCAGAGATGACCACCCTATTATCCACTGAACATCTTACTGAGGTAATAACTGTATCTCCAGAACAGATTATGCCCATGCCCCATATGTCCCCTTGGATGATGGGAACTTACAATTGGCGTGGTGAAATTCTATGGTTAGTTGATGTAGGATGTTTAATTGGGCTGACTCCTTTGTATCAACAAGTGATTCCTACTTATACAGCAGCGGTATTACAGTTTCCCCCGCCTGCTAACGCTTTTAATAGTGATCCAGGCATTCAGATAGTAGGGTTAGTTTTTAATGAGGTAGGCAATATCGAACGTTGCGACCCAAATTTAATCGAAACTTCCTCTATCTCTGGCAGTAATCCCGAATTAGAAAAATTTTTACGGGGTTATTGGGTTAAATGTGAGACAGAAATTATGGCAGTTTTAAACCCAGATATCCTTTGGCAGAAAATATCTCAGCCTTAAATAATTAATTGAATATTAATATAGCTACAAAATTATATAGTTAACTTGGATTTATTATAATGATTACTAATTTTCTTGAATCAGACTTATCAGATTCCCCTAAAAATAACAATTCTCCCAATGATGAGGAGCAGACTTCTGAATCTACCTCTACCAAAACTTTGCCTCCATCATCACAACCGCAGAGAAGCTTTTTAAAGGAGCGGTTAAAGGAATACTGGAAACGATTGAGCTTACAGCGCAAAGCAACTTTTTTGGCTGTGGCTATCGGAGTGACTCCCATAGTAGCAGTAGGAGGAATTGCCCACAATTTTGCTGCTAAGTCGATGATGCGACAGATCATTAAAGATCAGGAAAGTCGGACTTTCGATATTCGCCAAAAAGTTAGTCTATTCACTAATCACGTCATTAGTGATGCCAACACTGTAGCTAATTCACCATTTTTGGCATCTCCTCAACTGAGAAATATAACTTCGGTACAACAAAAAGTAGCATTACTTAATCATTTCATTGATGAACATCCTTTAGAAAGATATAGCAGTATTGCTGTATTTGATTTGCAAGGGAAATTATTATTTCAGTCTAAATCAACTCATCCCCTTGACCCCAAAGATAATTACAGTAATCGTCATTACTTTCAACGAGCAATCTCTAAAAAATCCGCTGCGGTTAACGATCCTGAAATTCATGCTTCATCAGGCAAACATAATATGGACATAGCTGCGCCTATTATCGAAAAAGGAACGGGTAAAATGCTTGGGGTTGTTTTGATGAGAATGCCCCTTTCCCATTGGAAACAGATATTTCAGTATATCCAAGCTGAAGGTTGGGAATATAGATTAATTGATACAGAAGGATATATATTTGACTCTGATGAAGCCCATCATATTGGTCGAGTATCGGGAGTTGACTTAGAAGGGCTGCCCCAACTAGAAGCCAAAATCAAGTCTCAAGATAAAAGTAATATTCATAACTTGGCACTAACTGAAGTGACCTACGACGAAGATGATGAAGAAAAAGTTTTGGTGACTCTTGCCTCAATTCCTGGTATACAAGGATTATCACTCCCTGGATGGCAGCTTGTGCTATCCCGTCCTGTGGCAGAAGCGTTTGTTTCTTTAAAAGAATTGCGTTTAACTTTACTCTTGGGGACTGGTGCTGCTGCCTTACTAGTAGGTGCGATCGCAGCATTTATTACCAATCGGGCTATCCTACCAATTTTAAAAGCAACTGAAGCAGTAAAAAGAATTGGTCGAGGAGAACTTAACACTCATTTAGAAGTGGAAGGAGAAGATGAATTAGCCCTCTTAGGCAACAATATCAACAAAATGGCGCAACAACTCAAAGCCCTTGTTGGTTATAAAGAAGCGGAAGCAGAGCGTTCTCAAAAAGTTAAAGATCTTACCCTGAAGCTTTCAAGAACAGTTAATTCAGAAGAAGTATTTCAGATTGCTGTAGAAGAAATTCTTACTACCTTAGAAGCGGATCGAGTTTTAGTTTATTCTCTCGATCAAAATGGTCAGGGTACAATTATTGCTGAAGCTGTAATTGATAGTTGGTCTAGTTTGAGACAGATAGAAGCAGCTCAACTTGAGTATCTTCATGAATATATAGGTAATAATCAGTATCAATTTGGGAAAGTGCGGGCAATTCCCAATGTCTATCAGGCTAATACTAATATTGGGTTAACTCAAATTGAACAACTAGAGGCTTTTTCTGTTAAAGCGGAATTAGTTGCTCCCTTCTCCACTGGACCAAAATTCCAAGGCTTATTGGTGGTTCATCAATGTACTCAACCTCGTAAATGGCAGCAGTCAGAAATTGACTTCTTAACTCAGATTACCTCTCAGGTAAGTCTAGCTTGGGAACGGACTAATATTCTACAACAGCAAAAATCGGCTCAAGAACAATTGCAACAAAGAGCTTTAGAGTTGTTGATGGAAGTAGAACCAATTAGTCAAGGAGACCTGACCACTAGAGCTACGGTAACCGAAGATGAAATCGGGACTTTAGCCGATTCTTATAATTCTACTGTAGAGAACTTGCGTCAGATTGTCACTCAGGTACAAAAATCAGTTACTCAGATAGCTTCTGCTATTAACAACAATGAGGGGTCTGCTCAAGCATTATCAGAAAGAGCTGCTCAACAGTCAGAAGCGATCGCATCAGCTCTGAATCAAATTCAGAATATGGCAGCATCAATTAACACTATTGCTACTAACGCAGAACAAGCTAAAACCACTTTCCAAGAAGTGCTAGAAACTGTGGCAACTGGAGATATGACAATGGATCGGACAGTAGCTGGAATTCTGGCAATCCGTGAAACAGTTGCGGAAACAGCTAAAAAAGTTAAACGCTTAGGGGAATCTTCCCAGAAAATCTCTAAAGTGGTGAATTTGATTAGTAGCTTTGCTGCTCAAACTAACCTTTTAGCTCTCAATGCTTCTCTAGAGGCTTCTCGCGCTGGAACAGATGGACATAACTTTGCCAGAGTAGCAGAAGAAATTCGAGCTTTGGCGCAACAATCAGCAGAAGCAACTACTGAAATTGAAAAGATCGTAGCTAGTATTCAATTAGATACTCAAGAAGTAGCTAGAGCTATGGAAGAAGGAACGGAACGGGTTGTCATTGGTAGTAAATTAGTTGATGAAACCCGCCATAGTCTCAATCAAGTTGCTAGTTCCAGTAAACAAGTAAACAGTAGAATTACCGCAATTGCTCAGGAAACAGTTGAGCAGTCCCAAGCCAGTCAGGGAATTACTAAAACGATCGCTGAAGTTGCCAAAATGGCAACCACAACCTCAACTGATGCTGCTCAAGTATCTGCTTCTACTAAGGAATTAAATGCGGTAGCTGAAAGCCTACAAGCCAGTGTCAGTCAATTCAAAGTGTAAAAGGGAGTAGCAAATCTAATCCCAAAGAAAATATATAACAATACTTTTTTTATCTGGTGGAACTAAAACTATGATTGACCGAGAAATTCGCGAACAGACCTATCAATTTTTCCTCGAAGAAGCTCCAGAGCTTTTGCAGATACTTGAAACAAACTTACTCAATTTAAGAGAAAGCCGTGATTCTGGTATATTACATGAAATAATGCGAGCTGCTCATTCTATTAAAGGTGGTGCAGCTACGGTGGGACTAGAAGTCATTAAAGAAATAGCCCATCGCTTAGAAAGTATCTTCAGAGCTCTTTTCAGTGACACAGTAGAACTAGACACAGAATTAGAAAGTTTATTGCTACAAGCCTATGATTGTTTGAGAGAGCCTTTACAACAGCAGATTGCTGAAGGACATTTCGATGAAGAATTGGCTTTGATCAATGCTGATGCTATATACACTAAAATTGAAGCTATATTAGGGGACGCTCTCAAAGAAGGAGATTTATATATTCCCAGCTCCAATGATATGGGAGTAGATATGGTTGCTTCTATCTTTGAAGTAGATGTAACTGAAAGTATAGAAAGATTAGCTATGGTTATGGCTAATCCTCAAAGCTATCAAGTGGAAACGGAATTAAAAACTCAAACTGAAATTTTTGCTGGATTTGCTGAAATTTTAGATTTACCAGGATTTAGAGAGATTACCCAAACTGTTCTTGAAAAGCTCAATAGCTATCCCGATCAAGCTTTACAAATTCTGCCTTTAGCTATAGCTGATTTCCAGAGTGCTAAAGAAGCTGTTATGGGAGGCGATCGCGCTCAAGGAGGCACTGTTTCTGATGCTCTACGACGATTTGGTCAAGGAACTGAAGCACAACCAGTTAATAATGCTGCTGCAATAGCCGAAAGCTTAGAAGTGGCACCCCTAGAAAGTCTAGAATTAGCGACAGCTGAAAGCTTGGAATTGGTCACCCCTGAAACCCCCTCTTCTTTAGGAGATATAGGACATACTCTAGACGATTTAGAGCTCTTATTGTCTGAAACTGAGCCAACAGAAACCCTGGAAGTTCCTTTAGATGCGGTAGTAGCAATTCCAGAATCTGAAACCGAGCCAGTTAAGGAAACAGAGATAGTACCAAAAATCAGTACTACATCACCTCCATTACCTAAAAAACCCGCTGTTGAAAACAGTTCAATTCAGAAAACCTCTGCTCCTCGTGTTGCTGCCAAAACTAGTCCCACTAGCAACTTGAAAGTAAGAGTTGACCTAGATCGCTTGGAAAGAATGAATAACCTAGTAGGAGAACTGGTTATTAATCGCAACAGTTTAATATTACAACACGAACAACTCAGAAGAATCTGGCGCAAAGTCCAGCAAAGATTAGACCAATTTCAGCACTTAACTGGTCAATTTCAAAAACTATCAGACCAAATGATCGTTAATCCGATCAATTCTCAAATAAGTCCTCAACAGTCTACATCTATTATCAAGTCCGAAGCCTCTAAATTAGAATATACTCAGGATTTGTCAAATTTTGACTCCCTAGAAATGGACCGCTATAGTAATATGCACTCCTCAATACAGGGAGTAGTAGAAGAAATGATGCAGTTGGAAGAGGTGGTTGAAGATGTCGCTCTTCTAACGAGGCAATCGGAACAAACAATTAAACAACAGCAAGAAACTCTCACAGGATTGCGAGATGAGTTAATGTGGGCGCGAATGTTGCCTCTAGAAACAGTACTTAATCAATTCCCTCGTGGCTTACGAGATTTGTCTCTCAAATACAACAAACCCGTTAACTTGAAAATGAGAGGCACAGAAGTTTTAGTAGATAAAGGGATTTTGGAAAAACTCTACGATCCTTTACTACACCTAATCCGTAATGCTTTCGATCATGGCATAGAATCCCCAGAAGTCAGACTTGCCCAGGGCAAACCCGAAGCAGGCAATATTGAAATTCGGGCTGCTCACCGAGGGAATCGTACTGTAATTGAAATCCGTGATGATGGAGCAGGCTTAAATTTGGATAAAATCGCACAAAGAGCCATTGATCGAGGTTGGTTATCAGTCTCTCAATTAGCAGGAAGCAATAAAGAACAGTTATTAGACTTTATTTTTGAACCAGGATTTTCGACACGGGATCAAGTTAGTGAACTTTCTGGAAGAGGAGTAGGATTAGATGTTGTCCGAGCCCAGTTACAATCAGTCAAAGGAACAGTCAAAGTAACTTCTACTCCAGGAGAAGGAACTACTTTTACTCTCAGTCTTCCCCTAACTTTAACAGTCGCTAAACTGTTAATTTGCTCAGTAGATACCACTTTAGTAGCTCTCCCCGCTGCTAGTGTTGAAGAAGTGGTGTTTCCCAAAGCCAAGCAAACCAAGCAGTTAGGAGAACAAAAAGTGTTGTCTTGGCGAGATGAATTGCTGCCAGTTTATCGATTGACAGATTTATTAGAATATCGCTATCCCATCTCAATTAAACCTAAAAATCAGACATTTCCTACTGTAGAATCTCCAGAACCAGGAAGATTAAAAATGTTAATTATTAATGGGGACAAAGAAGATTTTGCTTTAGAAGTGGAAGATTGCAGCACTGAACAAGAACTAGTAATTAAGCCTTTATCTGGAGCAATTGCCAATCCTAACTATATTTACGGCTGTAGTGTTTTGGGAGATGGCAGTTTGATACCAGTAATTGATACTTCTGCTTTATTGACCTATGTTCAGGAAGAAAAACAGGCTAAAAGTAATAACCAAAACAACTTAACTTCCTCTGCAACTCCTACTAATCAAAACTTATTAACAAGTAAAACTAACACTATTAGAGTTCCTACAATTCTGGTTGTTGATGACTCTGCAATGATGCGACGTACTCTAACCCTAACTTTACAAAAAGTTGGTTACAGAGTTTTACAAGCTAGGGATGGTTGGGAAGGAATTGAATTATTACAACAAAATTCTTCTATACAATTGATTGTTAGTGATCTCGAAATGCCAAATTTAAATGGGTTTGAGTTTCTCAATCAACTACGACAAAGTTCAGAGTTCTCTAAAATTCCTGTAGTTATGCTCACCTCTCGTAGTAATGATAAGCATCGTCAGTTAGCAATGCAATTGGGAGCCCATGCTTATTTGAGCAAACCCTATATCGAGCAAGAGTTTCTTTCTGTACTCAAAACCATTATGGGTCAAGAAGAAAATAAAAATTCTTTAAATTATACTCATGTGGCTTAATTGAATGTCACTTCGGGTTAGGAAATTAACTAGCTAGAAGAGCTATGAAGTAAAAATAGGACGTTTTTTAGCCGTCCTATTGAATACATATTTAATACTCTATCAAAAACAAATATTGTTAACTTTCACCATCTATTTCTTCCAGAATAGATGTTGTTTTTTCGCATAAAAGATCGTGGCAATGTCCATTGGTTGCCATGATACAACCCCATTTTTTGACATCACCTTGATTATAAATAACTGGCTCGCCAGTATGATAAGTAAATTTTCCTCCTGCTTCAGTTAAAATCAATTCTGGGGCAGCAAAATCCCAATCTTTAGCAGCAGATTTACCAGAAAGAGAGATATAAATATCTGATTCTTTTTCGAGTATTGTTGAAATTTTACCTCCTACACTACCCATATATTTTTTACCGCCTAGAGGTAGAGCATCAATCAATTTCTGGAATCTTTCATCACGATGGGAACGACTAACAATGAGATATAAATTTTCAGGTTTCTTCCGTTGAGAAACTCGAATTGGCTGAACTTTTTTATCTTCTTTGGTTTGAACAAATGTACCTTGTCCTTTCACTGCATAATATAATTTACCAAGTTCAGGCATTGCTACAATACCAATTACAGGACGACCTTCATAAGCTAAAGCAATATGTAACCCAAATTCTCCTGTTCGATCAATAAAATCCCTGGTTCCATCTAAAGGATCAATAATCCAAACCCAGGGCTTATTTATTGGTTCAGCTTTTTTAACATCAAAAGTTTCTTCGGAAAGATAACCAAAATCTTCTTTCGGCAATTTGGCTTGTAAGTTCTCTAAAATATAGTGATTGGCAGCTAAATCAGCTTTGGTTACTGGTCCATCTTTTTTATTCTCAACACCTAGTTCTTTGTCTTGTTCATGGTAGTAAGAACTGAGAATATCGGCTGCGCCCCAGGCTACAGAACGAGCTATTTTCATGATTTCAGTTAGCTGTTCTGGTTGATTGATGTTCAAAGCTATTTCCCTCTATTTCATTTAATTATGACTAACGAAAATTATGACACTGATTCCTGATAATTGACGACTTCCAGTTTTATAGTTCTCAGTAAGTATTTGGTCAAGAATTTCACCATCGAAACTCAAGTATCTTCAAAAATATCGCTATTTATTATTAACTCCTGGCGGAATAAAGCGAATTTCAATTCTACGTCGAGTTTCATCTGCTTGACGGTTCGGAGGGGCTAATAGTCCATTAGGTAAATATAGTTGTGCTGCGGAATAAGCCCGAAATTCAATATTTTGTAAGCCTGTGGTTTGTAATTCTTGGACTACTGCTAAGGCTCTCATTAATCCTAAATCTGCATTTGAACCTGCTAATAATGTGCTAACTGATTGTGTTCCTTGGGCGACTATTTCTAAAGTGCGATCTAAATTACTATTTTGGTTTATTCCTTCTCCATCAGTATTTCCTATTACTTGAATAAAATCAATTTCTCTTGCTTTTAAAATATCTTTTATTTGAGGAGTAATTTTAGTTAATATATAATTTTTTAATTGGGGATTAAGTTCGGCACTTCCTGATTTGAATCGAAATTTCCCAGAGGTTTCATCAATTACAATGGGAGATGCTGATTGTAAGCGTTTGTTTTCTTTTTGGAGTTCTTGATTTATTTTTTGAGATTCTTGAAGTTCTTGATTTATTTTTTGTAATTGGAATAAGACTAATAAGAGTAATAAGCATAAAATCATAAATGCGTTGGACATATTTTTTTCTCACGCAAAGTCGAAAAGGAAAGAACGCTAAGATTACTTATGTAGTTGTGCAAAATAGATTACAAAGTTGAGCAAGGCAAGAGGCAAGAGGCAAGAGGGAATGTATAAAATAGGAGTTTGAGGATTTTTTTAAAGAAGATTGTCAAATTTTTTGGTTATATTTTTAATTTGTTGGTTTGCACTATTGATTGAGTTGTTGAATTGTGAATTTGTTTGTTGGGTTTCCTTTAAGATAGCTGTGTGTAATTCATTTATCCCTTTTGGAATAGTATTAAGCTCTGTCATTATTTGTTGGAATTCTGTAATTAAGTTTTTGATTTCTTGAGTGTTATTCTGAGAATTTTGTTCAAAGCTATTTAATAGGCGATCGCTCATTATGCTTATTGCATTTACACTTGAGTTTACTTGTTTATTTTGTTGCTCAGAGGTAGTTACTAATTCAGGGTAAGAGCGTCTCAAACCCTATTGACAAAAGGATTGTAGAACAGTCATCATGTAGTCATTATTCATCGCTGCACGTTTCATTTTTTGACGCAGCGAGCGCTTAACACTCTTCTCTTGATTCAGGGCATTTAATGCCATGCGTCGGAGTAGAGCCAAATTACGAGGGGAGTTGCCAGCACGGACGCGACAGTGATCCTCATTAAAAGTTACATCCAAAGTCCAATGGACTTGGTTTTCAATTCCCCAATGGGTGCGAATTGCATTGCCCAGTTTCTGAGCGTCTGCGGGTAGAGAAGACAGGTAAAACTGGACTTCATGGGTAACTTTATTCCACAGGTGGCGAGTTCTCTCCACCATCACAATGGTGTGAAGACCTGACCATTGTGCCTGTTTATAAAGACCACCAAACTCAGACAGAGGCACAGCCCAAACCAGCCGTTTTTCGGTGCGATGATGTCCTTTTTCGATTCGGCGATCGTGGTCAACTGTAATATCTTGAAAGTTGTCAGCCTGGGCTTTATCAAACCAATTTTTGACCTGAGCGTGAAGGGTGGGATGATTGGTTTTGAGTGCTAACACATAGTCAGCTTTTTTTTCACGAATCAATCGCACTATCTCCGTTTGAGTTCCCATTGCATCAATAGTAATCACAGCTCCTTGAATATCGATTAATTCTAATAATGCAGGGATAGCTGTTATTTCATTAGAGTGATCTTCAACTTTAATCTGACCTAGAGTAAGATTTTGCTCTGCAACCCAGGCTGTGACTAGATGTAAAGCTTTAATACCTTGCTCACGGTCATAAGAACCTCTCAAACACTTGCCATCGATTGGCACAATTTTTTGTTCTAATGAAGGGATTAATTGTTGCACCCATTTAGTTAGACATTCTGAAAGAGCTATGGGATTAATCCTCT
>JASJDF010000106.1 GCA_030065715.1 Xenococcaceae cyanobacterium MO_188.B19
TGAACACGCTATTTATAATCAACCCGATCTAAAACAGATTGTTTTGGGTCTAGATTTTTTTATGTTTAATGCTAATCTTGATAATCAACCTACCTTCAATGAATCAAGATTGGAAAAAAGTCATCTTACTGTTGATGATGGAGTTAAAGTTTTATTTTCTCTTGATAGTTTAAATAATAGCAAAGATACCATATACGCTAGTCAAAAAGAAAAATATAATAGTGAGCAATATGGTGAAAATGGATTTATGCCCAATCGTAATAAACTTAAATCAGAAAATATCTGGCGATTCAATCAATCTATAAAACTATACTTTAGTCTTCACTCCGATTATGAATTTTCTGAGCAATATTGGTCAGACTTTACAAAATTAGTAACTCTTTGTCAACAAAATAATATTGAACTGATAGTATTTATTTCTCCTGCCCATGCTACCCAATGGAAATCAATTGAACTTACTAATAGCTGGAAAGTTTTTGAAGATTGGAAAAGAAAAATTGTTAAACTAACTCCTGTATGGGATTTTTCTGGTTATAACAGTGTCACAACTGAATTAATTAGTAATGAAATGAATAATTATGTTGATAATTCTCACTACACACCAGAAATTGGCAATCTAATTATTAATCGCATCTTTAACTATCAATCTCACAAAGTTACTGATGATTTTGGTGTGTTATTGACTAGGGACAATGTAGAGAAACATTTAGATCATATAAGACTACAAGGTCGTAAATGGAATAAAAATAATCTAAAAGAAGTTGATTTAGTAAAACAAATATTTATGCAAAATAACAATGATAGTCAAACCAAATAATTATCGTTATTTATTAATTTTTTTTATAATATTTTCTGTGACTTCTTTAGCAGTAAATATTATATTGTACAAGAAATTAAAACAAACCCATTTATACTTTTATCAAGCGAACTTAAATCCTTTGGGAATAAATAAATATAATAACAGACAAGAACCTGGTTTTTCAAAAAAATCCAGAGTGATATTTTATGGAGATTCTAGAGCTTATCAATGGCAATATCTGGAAAAAGATAATAATTTTCAATTTATTAATCGGGGCATTAATGGGCAAACGTCTAGTCAAGTTTTATGGCGTTTTGATGCTCATGTAGCCAACTTAAAGCCTAAAGTAATTGTTTTACAAGTATGTATAAATGATCTAAGAATGTTACCTAATCCTCCTAAAACTAGAAAAGATATTGTTCAAATTTGCAAAAATAATATAGCTCAAATTATAGAACGTGCTAATAGTATAGATGCAGACATTATTATTACTACAATTTTTCCTTTGGGAAAAGGTAAAATACCTCTTGAACTGCGTCCTTTTTGGTCATCACACAATGACATGGAGCGAAGTATTAATGAAGTAAATCAATATATTAGAAGTTTAAGCCATAACAAAGTATCTACTGTTTCAAATAGGGTAATTGTTCTTGATGCTTACTCCTTACTTAATCTAGAAGATCAAGATAAACTAAAATATTACAAAGATTTGTTACATATTAATCAAGAAGGATATAAATTGCTCAATCAAGAACTTAAAAGTATCCTAAATGATATTAGGACATAATCCTGAATCTAAGGATATATTAGTTACGAATGTTTTGTGAATGTGTATAAGGAGTGAGGAGTGAGGAAAATTAATTTAGTATTTAAAACCTTGGGACTTAGTACAATAATTCTGTCTAGTTGTATATCCCCTACTATTGCCCAAACAGCTAGTGAAGATTTGGAACAACTACAACCAAGTAGTGATTTTTTAGAACGCCCCAGTACCCCTGAAGAAGTTGAGATTGATATAACTCAACCTATTACTTTAGAAGAGGCAATTCAACTAGCTGTAAGAAACAATAAAGATTTACAAGCAGCTAAGCTGAACTTAGAGCGTGCGGAAAAACAATTACAAGAAGCTCGCGCTGCTCTGTTCCCTACTCTCAATCTTGGGGTAGATTTTACTAATACTGATTCTTCAAGTTCGGAACGTAATGATGAACTTCGGTTTCAGCGAGCACGCGAGCAAAATCCAAATGCTACTGAGGAACAATTGGAAGATATAGTCAATGCAGGACAATTAGAGGGTAGTGATGACGTTACTCAGTTAACTGGTGATTTAACTCTAAATTATAATCTTTATACTGGGGGAGAAAGAGGAGCAGAGATACGTATTGCAAAACAACTAGTAGAAGAAAATTCTCTACAGGTAGAAGAAGTTACGGAGCAAGTTTTATTTGAAACCAGTAGAGACTATTATGATTTACAAAATTCCGATGCTCAAGTAGAAATCGAACAAGCAGCAGTAGATGATGCGAACCAAACACTCAAAGATGCTCAACTTCTGGAAAGAGCAGGTTTGGGAACAAGATTTGATGTTCTACGTGCCGAAGTGGAATTAGCTAACGCTGAGCAAAGGCTAACAACAGCAATGGCTAATCAAAAAACTGCTCGTAGACAACTAGTAACTACTTTGAGTGTAGGACAGGAAGTAAACTTAAAAACCGCTGATAAAATTGAAACAGCAGGAGTTTGGGATAAGTCTCTAGAAGAAAGTATCATTTTAGGCTATCAAAATCGAGTTGAATTAGAACGATTGTTAGCACGCCGAGAACGTAACAAGGCAGAAAAACAAAGTGCTTTATCCTCTATTCGCCCCCAAATAAGCCTTTTTGCTAGGTATGAAGTTTTAGAGCAACTTGATGATGATGTGGATATTGCTGATGGCTACAGTGTGGGCGCACAATTACAATGGGCTCTTTTTGATGGTGGTAGAGCTCTAGCTAGAGCTAGACAATTTGACAAGGCAATTGAGAGTGATGAAGTGAGCTTTGCCAATCAGCGTAATGATGTAAGATTGCAAGTTGAACAGGCTTTTTTCGATCTACAAGCTAATAAGAACAATATTACTACTGCACAAAAGGCTGTGGAGTTGGCTGAAGAAAGTTTACGACTAGCAAGACTTCGCTTTCAGGCTGGAGTAGGTACACAGACTGATGTAATTGAGGCTCAAAGTGATTTAACTACTGCTAGAGGTAATGAATTGAGAGCTATTATTGATTACAATCAATCTTTAAATCAGTTACAAAGAGCAGTTAATGGTTTAGTAGATCTACGATTATCAACTGTTGATGAACAAACAGTGAATAGCGAACAATAAGTTATGAAAAATGGAGAATTGGAAGAATTTAATTGATCTAGGCTGAGATCTGATAATACTTCCTTCTTCATTCTTCTTTGATTTGGAGATATCGTAATAGTCTGAGGCAAAAAATATAACTTTTAACTTGGATTAATTTAACGCTTCCCATGCCAAAATATCTTCTAATAATTGCTCATATCCTTGGACATTAGGATGCAATCCATCACTACTATATTGAGATTTTAACCATGATTCTCCTCTAGATAACCAGAGATCAAAAATATCTAAATAGGGAATATTTCTTTCTTGACAAGCTTTGAGGGTGGCTTCTTTGTATCGATATTGATTTAGATGACTGTAATATAGACAATCTAGGAACGGCATTTTTGATTCGTCTACAGGAGTCATGCCAATAAAAAGAATGGGAGCAAGAGTGCTCCCTAAATCCAGTAAATCAGCTATTTGCTGTTGAAAATCGACAAATTCAGTGAAAAATCTCCCTTCTGGCTTGCCTAAACGGGGAGAATCATTAGTTCCAACAGAGAGTAAGATTACGTCTGGAACTCTGTTACGTAATTCTCCACGAGTGCTAAATTCTGTCTGGAGTCTGTGATAAACATCAGAAACGCGATCGCCTCTAACTCCTAAATTATATAATACACGGTCTTTCTTCCCAGGAGACATCCATTGACGACGTAATCTTTCTACCCAACCACCACCAACAAAATCTCCATAACCATAGACTATACTGTCTCCTATTGCCACAATTCTCAGAGGTTGATTAGTTTCACTTTCTAGCTTGGATAAAAAATTTTTTGCTGAAGACTTACTAATTGATAAGGAAGGATTGTTGATGCTAACAGCTTGCATAGATGATTAATATTAAGTAACTGAACTTTATTTAAGGTTATTTAACTTTATATTTATCTAACTCGTCCCACAATCATAGCAGCAATTAGGTTGGATAGGGATTTTCAGAGATAATCCTAATAAATGAGCCATAATACTGCTATACTATTACTGCGTTAGAACTAAATTGTACAATTTTATTTCTTGGAGACAACTGGGCTAAAAGATGCGTGGAAAAAATAACTTTGACTCTTCTCATATTATGTTTCGTGCCGATGAATTGATGAGTAATGCGTCTAATCGCTACCGTATCACTGTTCAAGTAGCTAACAGGGCTAAACGTCGTCGTTATGAAGAGATAGATAGTTTGGAAGACCCTTTAATGAAGCCTCCAATTCGTGCGATTATCGAAATGTCAGATGAGCTAACTCAAAAAGATATTTTAGGTGACTAGAAGCACGGTATCCTATTTCCTTAACTTGTGACCAATGATTGGGATATAAGAGTTCTATTTCCATGTCCAAAGTAGAGTGGCTGGTTGAACTATTGAATTTCAGTACTTATAAAAGTTCTGATACTCTCATAATGTCACCAAGATTAGAACAATAATTATTCAAATCAAAGGTCGCAGGAGTAACAGGATTTTTATAGGTAAAATGACGATAGTTTAGGGAGAAATAACTCCAAGAATCCATTTGAATTCGGAACAATTTTATTAAGATATTTGCTAACCAAATATAGAGAGGAACACGAAGATAAATTCTCTTATTAAAATATTGGCATATTTCCGCGATCGCGTCATCAACCGTAATACTAGAATTACCTAAAACCAAATATTTAATCGCTTTTTCTGATATATCGCACTGATGTTTTGCTTGCGGATTTTTTACTAAGTAGTTAACTACATTAGCTATATCTTGAGCATGAATATAATGTAAACTACCATCAGCTTTAAACCATCTAATTAAGCCCAACCATTTAACAATTTCTGGTAATCCTGAAGATAAATGAGACAGAGGTTTAGTATTATTTCCACCAAAAACTAAGGTAGGAAATAAAGCGACAATTTTGTCTGCTATCTCTAGTTGGGATAACTGACTTAAACACTGATATTTTGTTCTAATATAATCTGTACCAAATTCTTCAGCTTCTGGCAGTAAGTTATTGTTGCGATTTAAAATACTGGCTGTAGAAAAATACAATACTTGTTCGCATATTTCTGGATTCAGCATTTTGAGCAAAGACAAGGTTTTTACCACATTAATATCATAAGCTTCTTTCGCTCCTCCCCAGGAGGTAGCAATTAAAATTGCAATATTAATTTTTTCTTGGAGCAAAGTTTTGTAAGATTCAATATTTTGTAAATCTCCAGACAAAATATTAATACAACTATTACTTTTCCAATTTTCAGGAATCTTAGAAATATTTCTAACTAATAAATGTAGTTGATAGTTAGAATTTTTGCTTAAAATATCAACAATATATTGACCAATACATCCAGTAGCACCAGTAATAAATATTTGCTTCATTAAAATATCGAATATAAACTTTGTTTGATTGATAAAAAAGAAAGATTAAAGTATTTTAATCTAATTTAGATTTAATTTCCAATAAAGGATTAGGCAAAGACTGAGAAGATTTTACTTCTGGTACAACAGTAAGATATGGTTGCAATAAATTATCTTCTACCCAGGCAGAATAATAGTTAACTTTAGTAGTATTTTTAGTTAATTCTAATATTTCTAAATCGCCACGCATGGTATTCATATCAAAGATATATTCATCGTTGGGTTGCCCTGAACTAATGCCTATAGCACCACCACCAACAAGGTTTAATTCTACTTCATCCAAACCACGAACAAATCTATTGCCTTCCCAATGCCAATTGCTTCCTACCCAATACAATGGTGCTTGCCAGACAGGAGGCTCTATTTCATCATAATAATATTCATCCCATGTAGTTGCTCCTACATCGCTCAACTCTACTGTTATTGGAGTTTCTTGTCTAATTTCATAACGCCCTGTAAGTGGTTCTCGTTGTTTTGGCAACCACCACAGCACTTCTACAGTTTGATCGAGGTTTTTAGGGCTAATAGTTCTATCTGTACTATCATCTAATAAACTACTATAAATTGGCAATTCTTCCGTGGGTAATTGTGCCATCACAGCAAAACGCCAACATTCCCAACTATCATTACTACTAATAGTCTGCCATTTTACTTTACAAATACCGTTACCTGTTCCAACCCAGAGAAGATCTTTTTCTACATATAATTTAGTAGGAATTGCCCCCACAATTGGACTATTGCGTATTCGATAGCTATCTATTTTCCCACTGGTATAATCTAAATTATTCGGACTATATGCTACTAACCCCATACTTGGTATATAGGGATTTCCTTCTCCTGTTAACTGAGTAGCAAGCCAAAATGTTGGTTTATCAGGGTTTCCTGTAATTACTAAATCATTAATTATTTGATGTGTTATTTCTGGTGGTTTAATAACAGTTATTTTACTAGTTTCAGGATTGTAACTAACTATGGTAGCAATTCCGCCAAACCCTTCTCCCCGATAGACGAAAATCGTCCAAAATATCTGATTTCCATAAACTAGAGAACTAGAAATTTCAGGAATTCCTAATTCTATACCAGCTTCTGCTGCTTTTGTTTCTTCTAAGGTATAGAGTATCTGCTTTTGTGGTTCAGAAGATTCGGGGGGAATTAATTCAAAAATAACTTGTTTGTCCCCATTAAGCTTAACTTTATATTGATATTCTTTGTTTTCTATTTTTATATTCTTATATTGTGCAGATTCTAAATTATTTTCTGATTTCGACGGCAATATTGTTTCTACAGTCCAGTTATTGTTGGCTCTACAAAAAGTCATTTTATAGTTAAAACTTTTAAAAACTATTGTATCTATCTTGGGAATAATCTCTTTTATTTGATAATTAAAAATTTTATAAAAACCATATTCTGGAGTAGCATTTTCAATAAAAGCCAAGTCTTTTGATGGGGAAGGACAATTAATAGGTTGATTGATATTTTCAGTAGTTGGGTTACTATTATTTACCGATTTACAACCAGTAATTAGACTAACAGCGAATAAGATGGTTATAAAAAATCTGATTTTTGTGCTTTTCAAGAAATTGTTTAGATTTAAAGTATAGATGAGCCATTGTTTATTCATAACTGAATTATTCAAGTAAACTAGTTAAAGTCTCTTCCAGTCTGAGTTTTAAGCAAAATCATATTCTGGGGAAGTCTATGAGTAGAGATTTTAGATTAAAGTTAAATACTAGGAGATAAACTAAACATTTCAACATTTATTAATTATTTATTAAAATGACCAAACCCCTAAGCTGGCAAGAATTAGAAAAGCTAACAGACTGGCAAATAGACAGAATTAATGGAGTTACCAACTCCCAGGCTAGGTTGCGCTTATTTGGTCATAATGAATCAGAGGTGCGATTAACCTTATATCGGGATAATCATGCTTGGTGTCCTTATTGTCAAAAAATTTGGCTATGGCTAGAGGAAAAACAAATTCCCTATCGCATCGAGAAAGTAACCATGTTTTGTTACGGAACAAAAGAGCCTTGGTATAAGCGAATTGTTCCATCGGGTATGTTACCAGCTATTGAACTTGACGGACATATTATTACCGAAAGTGATGATATCTTAATTGCCTTAGAGCAAGTTTATGGAGTATTAAAATATGGCATGAAAGACTCCATAGTGATACCTTTGCGACAACTAGAAAGACTATTATTTAGAGCTTGGTGTAGTTGGTTATGCTATCCTGCAAGACTGCCTGGTGCAGAAAAACGGAATCGAGAGCAATTTACAGATGTAGTTGAAATGGTAGAAGCAGCTTTAGCAAATACCACCTCACCTTATTTTTTAGATGATTTTAGTACTGCCGATGTGATTTTTACCCCTTATGTAGAAAGAATGAACGCCAGTCTTTATTACTACAAGGGTTATTCCCTCAGAGAAGAAAATCCCCACTTGTCTGACTGGTTTGATGCTATGGAAAGTCGAAGCACTTACCGGGGTACTCAAAGCGATTTTCACACCCACGCCCATGATTTACCACCCCAAATGGGAGGCTGTTGGTCAAATGGTACACCACAGACAAAAGTTAATCAGGACAAAGTAGATAATGGTTATTGGTTTGGACTTCCTGATGTGACTTATACTGAGCCTGAAACTTCTCGTGCTGAAGCTCTCTCTAGGGTGATTAAGCATCGTGCTAACATTATTCGAGTTAATCCTGCTGATGACAAGTTATTTGATGAAGCATTAAGATGTGCGTTAACTCATATGATGACGGGAGAGACTTGTAAACCTCCTGCGGGTTCCGATGCTGCACTACGATACTTACGAGATAGAATTAATGTGCCTCGTGATATGTCTATCTATGCAGCCAAGCGATTAAGACAATCTTTAGAAGATACTGCTGCTTTAGTAGGAACTAAACAAGGTATTCCCATTCCTTTTAAACATAGACGAGATCAAGACCCTGCTAATTTTGTTTAGATTTATGATGGTGAATATTTATTTAAGTATTTTCAATGAATCAAAAGCTGAAACAAACTATTCTACTTGTTGATTATGAGAATATTCACAATATTCATCTATCAATTATCCAAGAACAAGATATTCAGATCAAGATATTCGTAGGTCATACTCAAAATAAAATTCCTTTTACTTTAGTTCAGGCTGCTCAAAAATTTGGTCAGAGAATTGAATGGATCAAAATTGAAGGGATAGGGAGTAATGCTCTTGATTTTCATATTGCTTTTTATCTAGGTAAATTAGTTAAGGAACTTGAGGGAGTTGCTTTTCTGATTTTGTCTAAAGATAAGGGATTCGATCCTTTAGTTAAGTATATTAATAAGAGCAAATTTAAGTGCCAAAGAATAGAAAGTTTATTGGAGGTTTTTCAAGATAAAGATTTTCTTTCCCACAATATAGATTTAATAACAGAAGTAGTAGAAAAAATTTCCAAGATTCAGAAAAATAAACGACCTAGAACCAGAAAGACATTACATCAGTTTATTAAGTCTCAATTAATGAAAAAGAAATTAAGCGAGCAAGAAATTGAGATCTTAGTTAGTACTTTGTTTGTACAAAATAGAGTTTCTGAAGGAAATAATCGTCTAGTTTATAATTTTTGAGCTTAACTAAAGCAATCATATTCGTTATTTTCCTAATATATTGCCAAACAAAAAGGGTTGACTCTATTGAATTAGTCAACCCCAATGCTTGGGAACGCGCTTCAAACTAAATTCTTAATTATCATTTATTGAAGAACCAACTTAACATTGGCATTTTGTAAACCGCGTTGCTTAACTTCAGCCAAAGTTTTGTTGACAGCGTATTTCTGATTGATGGAGTTGATAAGTTCAGTTTGGTTGTGTTTTTTAGCAACACCCCAAAGATCAGCGATTAAATCAAAAGTTCCATCCCCATTCTCTGTCCAACCTAGATCGTATTCACCATCAAGAACAGCTACGATGTCAGCACGGACTTTTTGACCATTATAACCACGAACATCAGCTTCAGTTTTTACACTGATGCCAAGGTCACGGAGAGAGTTAGTTAAGATTTGAGCGTCAGCAATTTTGGTGCGTAGAGTACTAAAATGAGACATGAGATTTCCTCCAGTAGAAGAGAATTAAACAACAACTTTAAGTTTAGACCTGTCTTAGTTGGCAATTTTAAGACAGCTTTTTGAAACAAACTGCTGACTAAATTTCAGTCAGCCTTTACTTCCGCATACTACGGAAGAAAGCCTTTTAAAACTCCAATCGCTGATATTCAGCAACTGAAGCAGATGCAGGACGAGCCCTTTGTCTTGCCCAATCCCGAAGAGCCGTTACTTGCTCGGTCATGGTACGGGACAAGGGGAGAGTTGATTTTATAGCAGCGATAATGTCTAGCTGCGTAAACTCTCTGTCTTGAGCAAAAGCATCATACATCGCTGCGATGATTGCCTGCTCAATTTCTGCACCTGAAAAACCATCGGATACCTTGGCTAGTTGTTCCAAATCGAAGCGACTGATATCAGAACGTCTTTTACCAAGATGAATTCTAAAAATGTCTTGTCTTTCTGCTGGAGTGGGTAAGTCAACAAAGAAAATTTCATCAAATCTACCTTTTCTCAAAAATTCTCCTGGGAGCTTTTCGACTCTGTTAGCAGTTGCCATTACGAATACTGGAGAAGTTTTTTCCTGCATCCAGGTCAAAAATGAACCAAAGATACGATTAGATGTTCCACCATCAGAATCTCCTGAACCAGCACCACCAGAGAAAGATTTATCCAATTCGTCAATGAACAAAATGACGGGTGATATAGATTCTGCCGTTTTAAGGGCATTGCGAAGGTTTGCCTCAGAACGACCTACCATTGAGCCATCATATACCCTACCCATATCTAAACGTAGTAGGGGCAATCCCCAAAGCCGAGATGTAGTTTTGGCAATGAGAGATTTACCACAACCAGGGACTCCTAAGATTAACATCCCTTTGGGCTGGGGAAGTCCATATTCTCTGGCTCTTTCGGTAAAAGCATCGGAACGTTGTCTGAGCCAGCGTTTGAGTTCTTCTAAACCACCCACGGAATTGATGGTTTCATCCTCTTCAATATATTCTAAAATTCCATTACGTCTAATTAACTGTTTCTTCTCTGACAAAACTATTTCTACTTCTTTTTCTGTCAGACGACCAGCTTTGACTTGAGCTTTACGATAAACCTTTTCTGCTTCGTCCTTGGTTAGTCCTAAAGCTGCTTTTAATAGTTTTTCCCGATCTTCTGTCTTTATGCTGCGACTTTTACTCTTCCGCATTTGAGAAGATAGTACTCTATCTAGCTCTGTAAGATTGGGTAAAGGATAGTCTAATACTACTACTTCTTTTTCTAGCTCAATGGGAATCTGTTGAATGGGAGACATCAGAATTATGACTTTGTCTGTGCCTTTAAAACTAGCAATTACATCTCTGAGCCATCTGGTTACTACTGCACCATCTATAAAAGGGTGCAAATCTTTGAATATATAGATGCCAGGCTCTTTCTGACGTACTACCCACTCTAAAGCTGCTTCTGGCGATACAGTATTGTGCTGGTTCATCTGACGAGGTTGACCATATTCCACAATACCGCGAGTTACTGTCCACACAAATACTTGCCGATGTTCCGCGTAGTCTCTAGCAATTTTAGCAACTGCCTGCTCTGCTCTTTCCTCTTCCGGTGTTAATAGATAGATAAGAGGATATTGAGCTTGTATAAGTATATTTAGCTCTTCTTTCATAAACATCGACCTTGATTGAGGGGTTTACGGTATGTATCGCCTATCCTATTCTCGAACTTGATTGTTCAACAGGGAACCAGCTCTTCTTCTCCGTGAAGCTGATCGGCAGCTACGCCTTCTTTAACTGGTAATGGTAATTCTTCTTCAATGACACCTGGCTGATTTTTCAGAGATATCATTTCGCCGTCTCTCATTACCACAGCAGCTTCACACTCAGGACAGATATGTACTTGGTGAACGTTGCCTTGGGTTGAAGTTTCGATCTGCTCTACCTGCTCTGGATATTGTAGGTAGAAGGATATAGCTTTTTGCACTAGAGCAGACATTGATTCTGTATCTATGGCTGCTCTAATTTTCAGCTTCCTGTGTAGCTCTGGAGGTATGTATAAGGTTACTTTCTGCTTGTTTTGCATATTATTAACTTTAATAAGTACCCGGGTATGTCAATCAATTTATCGATTGTTTTTGGTTCTGTCAAGATGTCAAACCATCATGACGGCATAATTGTTACATAGCTTTACAATCAGTAATATGTAGCAATATTTATAGGTGTGTGGGAGTAGTGGATTTAGAAACTAAAACCTTTCTCTGACAAGGAGTATAAAGAATATTGGGAGTTTTTTGATCGACCATTAACAATAATCAACAGTTACCAATGAACCATATCGATTATTACTGTCCAAGTATGAAGGTTATTTCTGTTATACAGTTTGCTTGATGACCTTTCTTGTAGTCCTTTTAGAATATTCCTCTAAAGTAAATGCATCCACTTGAATCGCATTATCACGAGCAATTTCAGCCTGAGTTAATAGTTCAACTTCATCCAAGTTAATTACCTGTGCTTCCAAAGCGTTACGAATCAGGGTTCTTGGTTTTCCTAAGGGTAATTTACCTTCTTGAGTAGCGGTTTTGATTTTTTTGAGAATGGACTCAGCTTGAACTGCTAAGGAAAAGGCGTTTTCCAGTCTTCCCAAGGCTTCTTCAGTATTTGTCGGAATGTGCATATCTGCGGTTAACCTATCCCTTTGAGTTCCTTGATGTTGAAGAATCTGAGCAACTTTAGAACCTAGTCGATCCGATGGCATTGTGCCAATGGGGTTTATTCTCCACCAAGCTACGATAATTCTTGATAATGGTAATGAGATATTACTTAAGATACCTGTAAATCCTTGCTGGATTTGAGCAAAAGCATATTGCATTGACCAATGTACTAGAGGTAAATCTTCGGGATTTCTCCCCTCGGCTTCAAAACGACGTAGGGTAGCAGTAGCTAAATACATCCAAGACAAAATATCGGCAAATCTTCCTGTAAGTTTTTCCTGACGTTTAAGACTTCCACCATAGTTAAGCAAAGCTACATCAGTTAGAAAAGCAAAACTAGCAGCAGACCAAGCTAATTTACGGTAATACTTCGCAGTAGCTCCTGATACAGGAGACAAAGCTAGATAACCGCGAGTTAAACTAAGTAGAACTGTACGGCAAAAGTTACGTACTATTGAACCGAGATGGTGCCAAAATACTTGATCGAATGCCTTAATATCAGACTGATTTAAAGCATCGATTTCCCGATAGACATAGGGATGAGAACGAATTACCCCTTGTCCAAAGATAATCATGGTACGAGCGAGAATATTTGCTCCTTCCACAGTAATGGGAATAGGAGTAGCAGAGTAAATATTAGCTAGTAAATTCCTTGAACCTCTGCAAATACCAGCACCGCCCATAATATCCATGCCATCATTAATAATTTTACGGGAAAGCTCGGTAAAATTATATTTTGCGATCGCAGAAATTACCGCAGGTTGTTCACCTCGATCCACTGCACCTACTG
>JASJDF010000107.1 GCA_030065715.1 Xenococcaceae cyanobacterium MO_188.B19
GCGATCGCACTACCCCGACCAAAATTACGGAAGTTAAACATTTCTTTAATCATGCGACTGGCAATCACTTCTGTGCCTTGATTTCCGCCAGTCATCACAAAAACAATATCAAACACTTTTAAAACTAAAATTATTACCGTCGTACTGACAACCAAAATGGTAGAGCGAATCATCGGAATAGTGATCCGCCAAAAAATTTGCCAACTATTAGCCCCATCAATGCGGGCTGCTTCGATAATATCTTCAGGAATGCCTTTAACTGCTGCGGATAAAATCACCATACAAAAGCCTGTATAAAGCCAAATCATAATGGCAATTAGGGCAAAATTGTTTAAAGAACGCTCTACCAGCCAACCCACTGGTTCAAAGCCTAAGCTAACCATGACGAAATTCAGCAAACCGATTTGCTCATCTCCCGCAGGTTTGTAGGCATACATAAATTTCCAAATGACACTGGCTCCCACAAAAGAGATTGCCATAGGTAAGAAAATTAGGGATTTGGCGATCGGTTCATAGCGAACTTTATCCACTAAAACAGCAATAATTAACCCCAAACTAACGCTAAACCCAGTGACCAATACCAACCATAATAGATTGTTGCGAAATGCCACCAGCATAGCTTCATCAGTGAAAGCAAACCCATAATTTTTCCAGCCGACAAAATTCTGGGAACGCCCATCAAAAAAGCTGAGATAGATAGTTTGGATAGTAGGCAAAATTAAATAGGCTGATAAAAGTGCCATTGCTGGTGCAATATACACCCAGGGCAATAAGCTACGATTCCAAGGTTTGGGTAGAGCATTGATGCCATAGTTTGCGAGATAAAATAGCCCAATCACTCCACCAGAACCTAAAAGTATCGCTAATATTACGTCTAAAATGCGAGAAAAAACTGCCATTTTGGTTTATTGGTCATTGGTCATTAGTCTTTGGTCATTGATCAAAAACTTTACTCTGACCAACTATTTTCAATTCTTTGCAGGACTTTATCTAAATCTGTTCCGCCAACATAGTCCACCATACCAGACCAGAAAGTACCTGTTCCTACCGCACCAGGCATCATATCCGAACCGTCAAAACGAATTATCTCGGCATCGGCAAGAATTTGCGCTTGTTTTTTGGTTAAGGTATCAGGATAAAGATCCACAGAGATATTTTTACGAGGAGAAATATAACCCCCTAACCCTGCTGCAATTTTGTGGGGAACTTCACTAGCAAGGTACTCCATCAACTGACGAGCTTCTGGTGTATCGTTAAACATCGCAAACACATCCCCCGCTACCAAAATTGGTGTCCCATATTCTGGATTAATGGGTGGTAAAGGGAAAATTGCGACATCTTCTGCTGTATTAATGTCCTCTGGTAAGAAAGAAGCAATAAAATTGGCTTGGCGGTGTAGATAACAGTTGGGATTGTCCCCAAATAGCCCTTGAATCGAATCTCCGAAAGGGGTACTGAGGACTCCTACCTTGCCCCCATATACATATTCTTCGTTACGGGCAATTATCCCAAAGGCTTTAAAGGCATTTTTCACTGAATCATCCGTAAAGGGTATTTCATGTCTAATCCAGCGATCATAGGTTTCTGCTCCTGCTGTACGCAACATAATATCTTCTACCCAGTCTGTACCAACCCATCCAGTAGCATCTCCACTTTCCATACCGAGGCACCAAGGAGTTTTTTCTGCTGCTATAATGCGATCGCTTAAATTTAGCATTTCCCCCCAAGTTCTTGGAATCTTGTAACCTTCTCTCTCAAAAATTTTCGGGTTATACCACACCAAACTTTTCACAGAAGCTCGATACCAAACCCCATAAATAGTGTCATCAACGCTGCCTAAATCTAACCAGGAATCAGCATAAGCTTCGTGTAACTGTTCCGAACTCATAAAGTTTTTCAGAGGAATCAACTTTTCTTCTCTGGCAAAATCTGCCATCAATCCTGGTTGGGGAAACATTGCCAAATCTGGAGGATTACCTGAATCTACCCGAATTGGTAAGGTGGTGGCAAAAGTATCTGTACCTTCATAAACTATTTCAATGCCTGTTTGTTCGGTAAAGGGTGCTAAGGCTTGTTCGAGTTTCTTTTGTTGTTCACCAATAATCACACCTAGGATGGTGACTTGTTTTTTGTTATCACTCTTCTCAGTTGCTGATTGACAACCGACTAACAAGCCTAAACTGAGCAATAAGGCAGAAAGTAAACTAACTTTGGAGATTTTTAGCAAATTTTTCATAAAACGTTCTGAGATACCAGTTCCTTTTAAGGTGCGTTATTAAGCTATATTATTGGCAAAAATGAGTTAATTAATTAAATCACCGTTGACCTTTCCCGATCAAAAAGATAGAAACGTTGAGCATCAAATAATAAATCTAAGGTTTCTCCAGATGTAATCTTGGCACGAGGATCGATACGAGCCACAAATTCTATTCCGTCTGGAGTTTCTAAATAGACAATTAGTTCACTACCCATCATTTCGATTAGATTAACTTCTGCCCTAATATTAAGACCTTGAATTTCTGGGGGGAGGTATTGGGGATGGTAAATATTTTCAGGACGAATCCCTAGAGTTAAAGGGCGATTGCTTATTTCTGCTGTTAATTGAGGCAGATATGATTCCAAAGAAATCAAATCTTGACCCAATTGTAAATAGGCTTTTCCTTCCTGTTCGACCTTTTCTACTTCAAAAAAATTCATTGCTGGACTACCAATAAATCCTGCGACAAACATATTAATTGGGTTGTTATATAAATTAGTGGGACTGTCCACCTGCTGCAAAATACCATCCTTCATTACCACAATGCGATCGCCCATAGTCATGGCTTCCACTTGATCATGGGTAACATAGATAAAGGTCGTTTTCAATTCTTCATGGAGTTTACTAATCTCTTTTCTCGCCTGTACTCGTAACTTGGCATCCAGATTAGACAAAGGCTCATCCATCAAGAATACTGCGGGTTCTCGGACTATTGCTCGACCAACTGCTACCCTTTGCCGTTGACCACCAGAGAGTTCCTTTGGTTTACGATTAAGCAACTTTTCAATCCCCAACTGTTGGGCTGCGCCATAGACACGCTGTTTAATTTGCGAGCGAGATTTCCCCTGTAACTCCAAACTAAATGACATATTTTCAAAGACACTCATGTGAGGATAGAGAGCATAAGACTGAAACACCATGGCAATATCCCGATCTTTAGGGGGTAATTCATTAACTCTGCGATCGCCGATACAAATTTGTCCTTCAGTAATAGATTCCAAACCCGCCAATAGTCTTAAGCAAGTCGTTTTTCCACAACCCGATGGTCCGACAAAGACCAAAAATTCCCCATCCTCAATGTTCAGATTTAGATTTTTAACAGCAACATAATCTCCAAATTGCTTTGTCACTTGTTCAAAAGTTACATGAGCCATAAATAATTGAATGGATTGGAAAGACAATTACCGCCCATTAAAGCGAAAGATCGGCAAAATAGTCAAAAATAATCCCAGTTCTCAAAAAAGTTAGTATTAGTATAGGAGGATCTAACTGATGAAAATATTACTAATTCATGGTCTTAGTCGAACTCCCTTATCACTGCTTGGTCTTGAGTGGTACTTACAACAGACAGGAAGAAAAATAGAACAATTTGGTTATCTAGCTGTTACAGAAACCTTTGAGCGCATCGTTAAGCGTCTTCGGATGCGTCTTGAAACCATAGCTAGTGAGGGTTCTTATGGAATTGTGGCACACTCTCTTGGCGGATTATTGACCCGTGCAGCTTTGGGATTAGGTTCTATTAAGTTGCCACAACATATTGTTATGTTGGGTACACCAAACCAACTACCACGCCTGGCACCACACGCTTGGCGACTACTACCTTTTAGATGGTGGACAGGTCAGTGTGGATTTAACTTAACCAACCCCGATTTCTTTGCATCCCTTGCACCACTTGAATCTCCTTACACAATTGTCGCAGGAACTGGAGGACCTAGAGGATTCTGGAGTCCCTTTGGCGATGAGCTTAATGATGGTATTGTTGCCCTCAATGAAACTCGATTCTCTCCTGATGATTCCATAATTCAGTTACCAGTTATGCACACCTTTATGATGAATGACTCCCGCGTTCAAAAGAGCATAGTACAGGCTCTGGGTATTTAAGATTAACTGCCAAAACAACAGTTAAAGCCTTTCTTTTCTTCTTCTTGAACTAATCGATCAAGTTCTTGCTGCATTTGTTCACATACTAGATGATAACATTGCTCTACATATTCGCGATCGCGAGCAGCTTCCTCTCCATATTGCTCGAAGACAATAGGCGGGCAAACTCTAGTGTGCAATTTGATTGGTAGGGGAATATTGGGCAAAGGACCAATGGCAAGCAACCAAGGTAAGCCCAGATAAATAGGAAATACACTAGGATCGACCCCGCCTAACCAAGGCATCCCTAACTTATGCAGTTGCTGCAATTGAGGGTAAATATCTGTTAGGACAATTAAAGTTGAATGGGCTCCATAAGAAATAAACGGGATAATCGGTACTTCTTCCTGTAAAGCTATTTTGATAAAGCCTTTATGACCATGAAAATATATTTTGTTTCTTAGGGAGTAGGGGCGAAAGACATCTTTAGCTCCCCCTGGATAGATCAAAACAGCAGCATCTTTTCGTAAAGCAGCCCTCAGCATATCTGGATGAGGTTGAATCGTGCCAACTTGTGTAGCTAAGCGAGCCAAACCAGGTAGGAATTGCCAGATTTTGGGTTCCATCAGCGCATAAGCTAAACGCTCTGTACCAAATTGCCGAAACAAATCATAGGTCATCATTACCGTATCAGGCGCAGCTAATCCCCCATTGTGAGAACCAATCAATAGCACTTTTCCTGTTTTAGGGATGTTTTCCCAACCATCGGTTTGCACTCGGAAATAATATTGATACACCAAACCAAAAAAAGGCATCAACTGCTCAATAATCTGGGGGTCACGATCCTCTAATGACCAACCTGTAAGAGTGTTGGGTTTTGCGGAAGATGCTTTCAGATATAAATCAAATACAACTCCCGCAGATTGCATCATCGAAACTAAAGTTTGAGGCGGTTGATAGTTCATTGATTGACTTAGAAATACTCTTGTGACCAAGAGTTGAACCTATATCTATTATTATAATTGGGAAGTTTTATCGCGATCGCTCATTAGCAAGGCTGTTAGAAGAGATTTATGCAACTAGCACGCTTTCCTAATTCAACTTTAGAAACTAAAAACCCAGTTGTAAATAATTACAACTGGGAAAAAATTATTTATCAACAAATACTTGTTACCAACTAGATTTAACAACTCCAGGGAGTAAACCTTCATGAGCCCATTCTCTGAGAACATTACGAGATAATCCAAAATCACGATAGTAAGCTCTGGGTCTTCCTGTTACCATACAACGATTACGCTTACGGCTAGGAGCACTATTGCGAGGTAATCTTTGAATTTTGCGGTGAATTTCCAGTTTTTCTACGGGATTTGTTGCTTTACGGAACTGTTCTTTTAAATCTGCTCTTTTAGCTGCATATTTTTCTACTAGACGAGCGCGTTTCTTTTCACGCTCAATCATACTTTTTTTCGCCATAAATCTTATCTGTCTTTATAGGTACAATGCACAGTCTCTAATTATATCGCGAATTAGAAAGAGAATTGTAATTAATGTTGTGGTGAACTACCAGACACCCATCCTTCGGATAGGGTACTGGCTTCCTATCCAGAAACAAGCGTAGTAGTAGATTTCTTGCGTCCTCTATTACTTCGTCTTACAGTTTGGCGATAGGCTTTATCCCCCGTTCCAGAGGTCTTAATAATACGCAGTCCTTCATCGCGAATGTTTTTTGCTGCATTAACATCACGATCTATATTTTTAGTACCACAATTAGCACAATTCCATTTTCTTATTTCTAGTGGCAAGCTATCAACTTGATTTAGACAAACATTGCAAGTTTTAGAACTAGGGAAAAATCTATCTACTTCTTGATAGACTTTTCCCTCAAACTCGGCTTTATATTTGAGCATGGTACAAAATTGTCCCCATCCAACCTGAGAAATGGATTTTGCTAACTTATGGTTTTTAACCATATTCGCTACTGCTAGATTTTCAACACATATGACTTGGTTTTCGTTAACTATCCTGCGTGATAGCTTGTGATGGAAATCAGAGCGACAATTAGCTATTTTGTTGTGAACTTTGGCTACTGTACGCCTTGATTTGTTTTTGTTGTTGCTTCCTTTTTGTTTTCTTGATAATTGTTGCTGTTTAATCTTGAGGTTTTTCTCGTGCTTGTCGATCCATCTGGGATTATCAAACTTACTCCCGTCACTGGTAATAGCAAAGTGAGTTAAGCCCAGGTCAATTCCTATTGCCTTTCCACCCCTCTCTTTCCCCCCTACTAGGGCGGATGCCGAAGGCAAGGGGATTTCTTTGCCATCTTCCAATAAGATAGAAGCAAAATATTGACCCGATTTATTTTTAGATACGGTAACAGTTTTAATCTTGCCTTCAATCTCTCGATGAAATATGGCTTTAACATCTCCAATCATGGGCAATCTCAAGCAATTATCGACCCGTTTCACATTTTGTGGATATTGTATTGATTGCTTGCCATGTTTGCCTTTAAACCGAGGATATTTAGCTCTACGTTCAAAGAAATTGTTAAAAGCTACACCGAGATTCAGACAAACCTGTTGTAAACATTGAGAATAAGTTAGTTTTAACCATTCATGCTCTTTCTTGAGTTGTGGTATTTGCTTTTTAACCTCGTATCCAGACAAACCCTTTCCTGTATCAATATAGGTTTGATTCATCAAGTTCAGAAAGTAGTTCCAAAGCCAGCGAACATTGCCGAAAGATTGACTTAGGGCTTGTTGCTGCTGGCTGTTAGGTTTTAATCTGACCTTGAGGACTCGAAGCATTAGAGAAGATTAAATTTACTCTAAGATATTGTATCACAATTTTGGCACTCCCATTCATGAGGGGCTGTCGCCTGTGCTTTGCCAGGCGTTTAAACGCCCCGTCCAGATATGCGAAGCGGTTATCCGAAGGTGTATCCTTTAGGAATCCTTTAGGACACTCATCCTTCGGATAGATTGCTGGGCTTCTGCTCGTCAAGCTAAAACTTTTTCTAAGGCTGTCAGTAACAATAAAACATTTTCGGGACGGCTATTGTAACCCATTAAGCCAATACGCCACACTTTCCCCCCTAGTTCTCCTAAACCACCAGCTATCTCGATATTATAATCATTGAGCAACTGGCTAGATACAGCTTTACCGTTAACTCCTTCAGGAATTCTCACAGTTGTTAGGGTAGGAAGACGAATTTCTTTGGGGACATGGCATTCTAATTTCAAATCTGCTAAACCTGACCACAGTAGTTCCGCATTTTTTTGATGTCTTTGCCAACGCTCTTCTAAACCTTCTTCTGCTACTAACCGCAATGCTTCTCGCAAACCATAGTTCATGTTGATGGGTGCGGTGTGGTGATAAACCCGATCCTTTCCCCAGTACTTGGTGAGGAGGGACATATCTAGATACCAATTTGCTACGGGTTTAGTACGATTTTCTAGCTTAGCTACAGCTCTAGGACTCATGGTAAAAGGAGAAGCTCCAGGAGGGCAACCCAAGCCTTTTTGACTACAACTATATGCCAGATCGATATCCCATTCATCGATATATAAGGGTACACCTCCCATACTGGTTACAGTGTCAATAATTAACAGACAATCATGTTTATGACATAATTCAGCTATTCCCTCTAGGGGTTGACGGACTCCCGTAGAAGTTTCTGCATGAACTAAGGCTAGAACTTTGGGTTTATGAGTTTTGATCGCTTGTTTGATTTCCTCAAAGGTAAAGGCTTGTCCCCAAGTGGTAGTAATTTTTTTGACATCTCCCCCATAGCGAGTTGCCATATTAACTAAGCGATCGCCAAAATAGCCTTTTACTCCGACTAAAACCACATCTCCTGGTTCCACTACATTAGCCAAAGTAGCCTCCATTGCTGCACTCCCCGTACCACTCACAGCAACGGTAAGTTCGTTTTCAGTTTGCCAAGTATAGCGCAATAAATCTCTTAACTCATCCATCAAAGCTAAAAAAGTGGGGTCGAGATGTCCCACAGGAGGAGTACTCATTGCTGCTAAAACTCTCGGATGAACATTAGCTGGACCAGGTCCCAAGAGTAAGCGAGGAGGCATATCTAACTGAGGTGCTGAAACCCTATAGCGGTCGCTTATAGACAAACTACTAGTCATAATCATTTACCATTTATAATAAGTCATTTAATATTTATCATTTATTCCGTTCCCTATTGTCAATAATTTATAAATATCCCTAAATATTAGTGATTTTAATAAATGCTCATCACGATAAAACTATTTCAAAATGAATCTTAATTAATAATAAGAAATAAAATTATTATTTAGATATTATTTAATAATTGGTATAGTCAGTTAAGATAGAGCCAATAAAACAGTAAATTTGTTTACAAAATCTAGAAAATATTTATCTAAACTTCATTTATAAATTCTAAATACCAAAATAAAAAAAATTATTAACAAGCTTGAACCAAAGTATTGGGAATGGGAACATTATTCAATCAAATTAAAGAAAGTATAATTAATCGGATTAACCAAGTACAAAAATTTATCCTAATGGGTAATCTTTACGTGGTTATTGGTTTAGTTGCTTTTATGGTTGCAGATGAACAAAGAAGAAAGAGTGAAATCTATCAAGCTTGGCAAGTGGTAAGTACTGCCCATGGACAAAAGGGCAATGGAGGCAGAATTGACGCTTTAGAATTTTTGAATACTAGACCCCTAGTTTTTCCTTGGGTCGGTTTGACTTGGGACAAGCGAGAAAAACAATGGCTTTTAGGTTGGCGAGGAGAACAACAAACTTTACGAGGGCTAGAAGTTCCTTATGCCCACTTAAAAAGTATTGATTTATCCTATGCCAATCTACAGCAATCAAATTTAACAGGAGCTGACCTGACAGAAGCAGATTTAAAAGGGGCTGACTTTCGAGAAGCCAATTTAAAAGAAGCTAATCTGAGGGGGGCAGATTTGAAAGGAGCTGACCTTGAAGGAACAAATTTGGCAGGGGCTAACCTAAGTCAAGCGAATTTAGCATCAGCTTTTCTGTGGGGGGCAAATTTGAAAGGGGTCGATCTGAGTGAAGCCAACTTAGCATCGGCTTTTCTGTGGGGAGCAAATTTGAGAGGGGTCGATCTGAGTGAAGCCAATTTAGTAGGAGCGGATTTAGAAGGAGCAAAATTGTCATCTGCTATTTTAGTAGGAGCTAATTTAAACGAAATATCAAATTTAGAAACTACTGTTCTTACAGGAGCTTTTTATACTAAAAGATCCAGTTTTAAGCTGTGTCGCGTATTTAATCCTACTATTTATTTAGATCAAGGTCACTGTGATACCAAATTTCCTACTTCTTTTAATCCAGAAACAGCAGGAATGATTTTGATTGAAACACCAGAACAAGCAAAAAAGCTTATGGAAAAAAGTTAATGAAAATAATTATAACAATTAAAAATTCAAAAAAGAATTGAGTTTAACAAAGAAACTAAATTGATAATAGTTTAAGCTGACTAAAATTAATTGTATTTGAAAAATTTGATCGAATAATGATTGATGAAGGGTATATTAAATATCAATGTTATTGGACGAGACAAGCATCAGTTTCTAGTAGAGAAATTGTAGAATTGAATTTATGGAGAGAACAACTTTATAAATTAGGCTTAATTGGGATGTATCCCAATGGAATTGGATTTGGTAATCTGAGTATTCGTGATAATAAAACAATTATTATCTCTGGAACTCAAACTGGAGGATTAAGTAATTTAACGGCTCAACACTACACCAAAGTGACTGATTTTGATTGGCAGAAAAACACTGTTACTTGTATTGGTGAAATTAAGGCATCTTCTGAAACTTTAACTCATGGGGCGGTATATACAGCTAATCCTGAAATTCGAGCTGTAATTCATGTTCATCATTTACAACTTTGGCAAAAACTATTAAATCAAGTTGCGACAACTAACAAAAATTGTGCTTATGGGACACCAGAAATGGCAAAAGAAATTATTAGACTTTGTCAACAAGAAACAACAAAAGCCCAAAAAATTATTATTATGAGTGGGCACGAAGAAGGAATTATTACCTTTGGTCAGGATTTAACAGAAGCGGGAAATATTTTATTGACTTTTTATCAGGATTTATAAGTTTAGGAGTAATTTATTTTAAGGTTAATTGCTAATTGAGTCCTAAAGGATACACCTTCGGATATAGCGGTATCCCCTTGTGGGACACCTGCGGATAACCGAAGGGAATGCTAAAGCATACCGCTTCGCATATCCTTTAGGGCTAATTGTTCATTGTTACTCATTACTCATTACTCGTTACTCATTACTCATTACTCTTTCTTAGTAATTCTATTTTCACAATAATCATAGAGTACGCTACCCTAACATAAACTACTTAATCGGTTTTATTTATGCGGGCTTTATTAATTTATCCTCTGTTTCCTCAAACTTTTTGGTCTTATGACAAAATCCTCGAATTAGTAGACCGCAAAGTATTATTACCACCATTAGGATTAATTACCGTTGCTGCGATTTTGCCCCAAGAGTGGGAATTTCAGCTAGTAGATCGTAATGTGAGAGAAGTCAAAGAAAGTGAGTGGGAATGGGCGGATATTGTTATTTTTTCCGCGATGATTGTTCAAAAGCCCGATTTACTCGCACAGATTAAACTAGCCAAAGAGAAAGGAAAATTAGTAGCAGTAGGTGGTCCCTATTCTACTTCCTTACCAGAAGAGCCAAAAGCAGCAGGGGCAGATTTTTTGATCTTAGATGAGGGAGAAATTACTCTCCCTATGTTTGTTGAAGCCATAGAAAAAGGAGCGACTAGCGGTACTTTTCGCGCTACAGAAAAACCCGATGTAACTGAAACTCCAGTTCCTCGCTACGATTTATTAGAATTGGATGCTTATGATTCGATGTCGGTACAGTTTTCTCGCGGTTGTCCTTTTCAGTGTGAATTCTGCGATATTATTGTCCTTTATGGACGCAAGCCGAGAACCAAAGAGCCATCTCAACTGTTAAAAGAATTAGATTTTCTCTACGAATTAGGCTGGCGTAGAGGGATTTTTATGGTGGATGACAATTTTATTGGTAATAAACGTAATGTAAAGTTACTCCTCAAAGAATTAAAAGTTTGGCAAGAAGCACATCAATATCCTTTTGGCTTTAACACAGAAGCTTCTGTGGATTTAGCTGCGGATGAAGAGTTGATGCAATTAATGGTAGAGTGCGGTTTTGATGCAGTTTTCTTGGGCATAGAAACCCCAGACGAAGCAAGTCTCGAATTAACGAAAAAATTTCAAAATACCCGCAGTTCCCTGGCTGAGACTGTTGATAAAATAATCAGGGCTGGATTGCGCCCGATGGCTGGATTTATCATCGGTTTTGATGGGGAAAAAGCAGGTGCAGGGCAAAGAATTATTGATTTTGTGGAACAAGCAGCTATTCCTACTGCCATGTTTGGTATGCTGCAAGCCTTACCTTTGACTGCTTTATGGGGACGCTTAGAAAAAGAACAGCGTTTGCGAGATAGCACCAGAAAGGATATTAATCAAACGACTTTAATGAATTTTATCCCCACTCGTCCCATTGAAGATATTGCTCAAGAATATATTGATGCTTTTTGGACATTATACGAACCCAAACGCTATCTAGATCGGGTACATCGTTGCTTCCTAAAATTGGGCGTACCTCCCTATGAAACCCCCTCCAGTTTACCAAGTTGGATCGATCTTAAAGCTCTCGCGATCGTAGTTTGGCGACAAGGTTTTAAACGCAACACGCGCTGGCAGTTTTGGCACCATTTATTCAGTATTATTCGCCATAATCCTGGAGTTTGGGAACATTATCTAACTATGTGCGCCCATAACGAACATTTCCTGGAATATCGTCAGATTGTTAAAGATGAAATTGAGGCACAGTTAATAGAATTTCAAGCACAAGAAGCAGAGTTACAAAAGATTAAGTCAAAAAGTGCGATCTCCCAGAGCTTTGGCGAAGCCAAGATAGCATCTTAATAAAAATAGTGTTAGTTTTTTGTCAATGCGTAAGTCCTAGTCCACATCACGAATGGTAACTTTTAGTCAGCAAAAATGACTGGATTATTATTAACAATGAAAACTACATCTTGTAAGTCAAAAGCTGGGCTTGTTTGATCTACAGTACCCAATTCAACTAAAAATAATTCTTCATAATTATTTAGACCGTCAAGCATTGTTTGAATAGATTGTTGCTCATATACTCCAGAAATATTAGGTATGGGATCGTTAGAAGTTAATAGTTGTTCGCTTGGAGTAGATAGACTGCAAGAAGTAGTATTATTAACAGTATAATATTCAAATCTCAGATCGTTAATAGAATCTACTGGTAACAAAAGGCTTTCATTTTGCGATATAGTCCTAATTAACTCCTGATTTTGATAGACATCAACTTGAATATTTAGAAAATCACCATTGACTCCACACTGAATTTGAGATGTTAAATATAAAAGTTCAATCATAATAATAAGTAACTAAGTTAGATGATTTTTTTAAGTAATTGTTTTTAACTAGATTCAATTAATTAAAATTGTCACTAATTTTTCTTCTTATTGGGTGAATTTATAATTAACAATTAGTCTATTTTCATAAAAATTAGATAAAAAATGGATTATATGAGCATACGAATCATTCATTTCCTGACCCAAAAATAAGGTTTCAATCCTGATTTCAAGCCTTGTACCCAAGTAGGAGGTACTGATAACTGAAATGACTAGGCTTAAAGAATCATAACGAGTCAACTCTAATAGATTGAATTGGGGTAAGGTAAAATCAATCCATAAACCATAATTCTTTATCTAAATCGCTATGCCTCGTACTCAACGCAACGATAACTTTATTGATAAAACTTTTACTGTTATGGCAGACATTATCTTAAAAGCTCTGCCTACCAACAAAAAAGCTAAAGAAGCCTTTGCTTACTATCGTGATGGCATGTCTGCTCAAGGTGATGGAGAATATGCAGAAGCTTTAGAAAACTACGAAGAGGCTCTAACATTAGAAGAAGATGCTAACGATCGCAGTTACATCCTGTACAATATGGGTTTGATTTATGCCAGTAATGGAGATATCGAAAAAGCTCTAGAACT
>JASJDF010000108.1 GCA_030065715.1 Xenococcaceae cyanobacterium MO_188.B19
AGGAAATAAAAAATCCAACTCAGTTTCAGAATTACAGTTACTAATAATTTCAACAGCATCTTGACGAATATTTTGTTGTAATCTTTCAAGGCGACTGTTGACAGCTTCCCAAGCACTTTGTAACTCGTAAGTCATAATTAAAGTTTGTTCTATCGCCCAAGCACACTCTTTTCTACGTAATCTTCCTGCTAGATTATTATTTTCATTTAGTAAAGGATTTTTATAATCTGCTAAAGCATCATAAAGCATTTTTTGAGCATTGCCAAAAGCAGTATTTCTTAGAGTATGATCGGACATTTTTAAAGCATCTTTAATACACTCTATAGCTTGCAAAAAACGACCATAAGCTTGAAGCAAAATAGTTTTGTGCTGTTTATATTCTACATCTTGAGCAACTTGTTCAATGCGTTTAATAATTTCTCGACTTTCTCCTTTTAAAGCTTGCTTAAGATCGATAAAACCATCTTTAACTTCTAAGCGTAATTGTTTAACATCATCTCTTAGCTTTAAAGTTTGCTGTAGATTCACTGCTGATAAAACTACACTTGCGACTGTACCAACCCCAATCAAATTTATTGTTCCTTGTAAAACACCAATGCTTTGTTGAAGCATATTAATCATCTGATAAGTTTTTTGGAAACCTCGATGAGTTTGATACATTTCCACACCGCTGGTAATTAAATTCACACCTATATTTAACGGTGTAAACAGAGGATTAATATTTGCTCCTTGAGTTATTATTTGTTTAGCAAAAGCCTTAAATTGTCCTGTTGCGATATCTCTTACTATGGGTAAAGCATCACCTGTTGTGCTATTTATAACAATTTTATATATACCTTGAGCTATTAGCTTTTGAATATGAGGTTCAAAAACAAAAGTTGCTACTGTCATAATTTATTAATCAAAAAATTTATCGGTTATAACTAAAGTACCCAGATTGAACATCCTAGTTAGCAAATGCAGCAACCTTGGCAAACCTTAAATACTATTCTTGATTCAGTTACAGCACTACAAGAAGATCAATATCACTCTATTGATTCACTCGAAATCAAAGAATCTGCTAAAAGCTTTGAAACTTCGCTTCAACCTTGTCTTAAAGAATTATCAGAATCAAGTACGAGACTCACCTTGCTTCTAGAAAATAGCTTAAAGGAATTAGAACAAGCTGAAGCTATCTGGTTGAGTAAAGCCAGAATAGCAAATACTGATACTTTTAAAATATGGGAACAACTAACAATCCTGACAGGATATTCTTTAAAAATAAAACAGCTAGGAAACGAATTTAAAGCAACTGCTATAGACAAAGCTGAAATAGCTTGTCAAAAAATATTTAAAAAACTAATAAAAAAATATTTTAGTGATTCCAAAAAAGGTATAAAAGAAGCAGTCAGTTGGGGAGATAAAACCAAATTAAACAAAGCAATTAAACCTAATTTGAATATTTATGAAGATAAACTAAATACAATTATTTCAGAACAACTTAGATTATTCTTTGAATCTTTAAAAAAAATTGATTTTCAATACTTATTTTATTCTTACTCTTTATTTGATAAATATCAACAAAAACAATATATCGCCAGAACAAAAGTTATTTTAAATAAAATTGACGATAATATATCTTATCCTAATTATTTAGACAATACTATTTTCCTAAAAATGTCAAATTCATTTGATTATACACTCAATGACTGGCAAAAAAGATTTGGTGATATTTACTATCGTGAAGTATGTATTTTAAAGTTAAAAGTAATTAATAATAGTAAAACTAGAATTAACAAGATTGTTGACGATAGAGTTGAATTAGCATTGTCAATCATAGAAGAGATGATCGCTTTTTATAGTGAGCTATTAGAAAAACAAAACCGCTATTGTAAAGAAACTAGCGAACAGCGTTTAGCTGAAAAACATTGGATAGATAAGCAAAAAGAAACTTTAGGAAAAATGCAAACAGATATTAGCTGTATCCTAGAATATAATAATGAATTCCTAAATGAATCATGAATCTTCAATACTTATTTTTACTACTAACAACCACTTACCATATCTTTGCTAGTGTAAAGGAAAAAAAGCAACTACCACCAGGTAAGTTAATCGATATTGGTGGATATCGTTTACATTTATATTCCCAAGGGCAAGGCAATCCCACAATAATTTTAGATCATAGTTTAGGGGGAATTGAAGGTTATTTCCTAATAGAATCTTTAGCTGAACTTACTAAAGTATGTATTTACGATCGCGCTGGTTATGGTTGGAGTGATAGAAGTTCTAGAAAACGCACTAGTAAGGTAATTGTATACGAACTAGATGAATTATTAACTAAGGCTAATATTAAACCGCCTTATATTTTAGTAGGTAACTCCTTCGGTAGTTATAATATGCGTTTGTATGCTCATCTTTTCCCTGAAAAAGTAAAAGGAATAGTTTTAACTGATGGCTTACATGAAACTGCCATGTTAACTATGTCTCTACAAATTATTGCTTTAAAAATATTCTTTTTTTCAGGTTTTCTAATATCTATATTAGGCTCCCTATTAGGCATCATTAGATTTTTTGGAATGTGTGGTGTTTTTGAACTTATAAAACCAGAACTCAAAAAGTTTCCCAAAGAAACTAGAGATCGAGTCAAAAAATCTTTTTACGGCTATCATCATTGGTTAACAATGGCACAAGAAATTTGGCATATTGATGACAGTGGAGAACAGATAAAAATTGCCAATGATTTTGGTGACTTCCCCATAGTTAGTATTAAATCCCAAACCTTTTTTAAGCCTTCGATTTTCAGTTTCTTTTTACCATTAAAAGCAACAAACGAACTACGAGATAAAATCCATCAAGACTTAAGTAAATTATCTACCAACTATACCGAAGTCCAAGCAGAATCTAGCAGTCATTTTGTTTGGATCGATCAACCAGAAATTATCATCCAAGCAGTAAAAATAATCTTATCAAAGTGAATATTAGGCAATCTGGAGTAAATCTAATTTAGCGTGTTAAATGCTTATTTTGTTTATCTGCTGTTTTAGCTTTTAACTATTCTTGGAAATTGAGAAAGCTGCTGGACGCACTATTTTCCATTGTGTGTATAATATCATCTCAAGCGTCAATAGTGTAGACATTTAATGTTTAATGTTAAATGACGGCGAGAGAGGCTCTTATCCGAAGGTGTATCCTTTAGGACGGTTAGAGAGCCTCTCTAATCGCCGTGTTGATAAATGTTTAATGTTAAATGATGCCAAACTCACAAGAAGTAAACAACGCTGTAGCCAAACTCTACAATACCTATCCCTTTCCTCCTGATCCTCTTACCGATGATACCCCTCCTGGTTATAATTGGCGATGGAATTGGATTGCTGCCTACAATTTTTGTACGGGAAAGAAACCATCACACCAGGATATTAGAATTTTAGATGCTGGTTGTGGTACAGGTTCAAGTACCGATTATCTGATTTATCTCAACCCCGAAGCAGAAGTAGTAGCCATTGATATTAGTGAAAAAGCCTTAGAAGTTGCACAAGAAAGATGTAACCGATCTGGTGTGATTGCTAAACATAAGAAACCCGTTACTTTTCAACAATTACGACTAGAAGAAGCCAGCCAATTATCAGGAGAATTTGATCTGATTAATTCGGTAGGAGTATTACACCATTTACCCGATCCAATAAAAGGAATTCAAGAACTAGCAAAAAAACTTGCTCCTGGTGGTATTTTCCATATCTTTGTTTATGCAGAATTGGGACGATGGGAAATAACTTTAATGCAAAAAGCGATCGCGTTACTTCAGGGAAATAAAAGAGGTGATTATAAAGATGGTGTAAAAGTGGGAAGGGATATTTTTGCCAATTTACCTGAAAATAATCCTATTTTAAAGCAAGAGAAAGAAAGATGGGCTTTAGAAAATCATCGTGATGAAGCCTTTGCTGATATGTATGTTCATCCCCAAGAAATTGATTACAATGTAGAGAGTTTGTTTCAATTAATTGATGCTTCAGGATTAGAATTTGTTGGTTTTTCTAATCCCCAATATTGGAATTTAGAGAGATTAATTGGCAACTCAAATGAGTTAATAAATAGAGCCAAAGATTTAAGCACACGGGAATATTATCGTCTGATAGAATTACTCGATCCAAGTTTAACCCACTACGAATTTTTCCTGGCTCGTCCTCCTCTTAAAAAAATCGATTGGTCTGACGATCAGATATTATTAAAAGCTATCCCTGAACGTCATCTCTGTATGGAAGGTTATCCTGGAAAGAGTTTTTTCAACTATGATTATCAAATGGTTAAAATTTCTGAAGCAGAATTAGCTTTTTTACAAGCTTGTGATAATAATATAAAATCACAACAGACAGTAGAAGAACTAATTAGTAATCTTGACTTAGACTTAGCCATAGTGCGATCGCTTCAAGCCAAACAATTGATTATCCTTGCAACTAATTAACCCCAAATAGACACAATTTTCTTGAACAGTTAATTTAATTTATGTAACAGGTATTCCCAACCGATTTAGGAAAATTTAATAATTGTTACACTGCCGTGATAAGATTGCTGGTGGTTTGAATTTGTATATTTGATTGCAGAAAGTTGTAATCTGTCTATAACTTCTCACCAAAGGTACAAGCAAGAATGAGTCAGTCGCCGAGTGCTTTGTCTAACCAATCTCCAGAAACCACAGAAAAACAACAAGAGAAACTGACTCAAGAGAGTTCCCCCTCAAATGAGCAGGGAAATTCCATGACGGAGTATTATGAGCTACAGCGTACGTTGTATATCTATACTCTGACTTTGATGGGGCTAATTTTTGTTCCCGTCTGGTATTTCTACTCTCTCAATACAGCTCTTAATTATTTATTGGGAGCGTTGGTAAGTTTAGTTTATCTGAGATTTTTAGCCAAGGATGTTGAACGCCTAGGTCAACAAGAACAGCGTATCGGTGGCAAAGGACTAGGAATTTTCGCAATTCTGATAATTGTTGCTAGTAAATGGCAACAATTGAGCATTCTTCCTGTATTTCTGGGGTTTCTTACCTATAAAGGTGGAATCATTTTTTATATGTTGCAATCTGTCTTTTCTGCCTCTGGGGAATTGGACAGTGAGATAACAAATACTAATGTTTCTGAAGAATCCTCACCTAAGTAAAATTGATTTTTTTTCAACTCTAGGCGCATGGAAATTCTAGGTGGTTTAACTATTCTAAATACTTTTACCCTAGCAGAACTAGAAGTAGGCGAGCATTTCCTTTGGAAAATCGGTAACTATACAGTTCACGGACAGGTTTTTTTAGTTTCTTGGATAGTAATTGGTGTTTTATTAATAGCTTCTTTGGCTGCAACTCGGAATATTCAGACTGTTCCTGGTGGCATTCAAAATTTTATGGAATATGCCCTAGAATTTATTCGAGACTTAACTAGAAACCAGCTAGGGGAGAAAGAATATCGTCCCTGGGTGCCTTTTGTTGGCACTTTGTTCTTGTTCATTTTTGTGTCAAATTGGGGAGGGGCATTAATTCCCTGGAAACTGATTAAGTTACCCTCTGGTGAATTAGCTGCACCAACCAATGACATTAATACAACGGTTGCTTTAGCCTTACTAACTTCTTTAGCGTATTTCTACGCAGGTTTTCGGAAAAAAGGCTTGGGATACTTTAAAAAGTATATCGAACCCACTCCGATACTGCTGCCAATCGCGATATTAGAAGATTTTACAAAGCCTCTATCCCTAAGCTTCCGTCTTTTTGGTAATATCTTGGCTGATGAATTAGTAGTTGCCGTATTAGTACTGCTAGTACCATTATTCATTCCATTACCAGTAATGGCGTTAGGGCTTTTCACTAGTGCAATTCAAGCTTTAGTGTTTGCAACTCTAGCAGGTGCTTACATTCATGAAGCTTTGGAAGGTCATGGTGAATAAGACCACTAAATTTTTTAGTGTGTCTCCATTTAACTTGTGCGTCTTCTTAAATAAGGTCGCTTCTTAAATTCAGAAACCAATTTAGAGGTTTCAACTCATTTTGTAAACTTTTGGTACTTTAAAATTAAGGTAGGAAAATTATCATGGATATTAACTCTGCTTCCGTAATCGCTGCTGCTTTAGCAATTGGTTTAGCTGCTATTGGTCCTGGTATTGGTCAAGGTAACGCTTCTGGTCAAGCAGTAGCAGGTATTGCTCGTCAACCCGAAGCTGAAGGCAAAATTCGTGGAACATTGCTCTTAACTCTAGCTTTCATGGAATCCTTAACTATCTATGGTCTAGTAGTTGCTTTAGTATTACTATTTGCTAATCCTTTTGTATAAACTTTTTTAAACTTATAGAGGCGCATTGCAAAGCGCGTCTCTATTTATTACTCGTCCAACCGTTCAAACCCAATTTGTCGCATAAAAAATGTTTGATTTTGATGCAACTATGCCTCTAATGGCAGTGCAATTTTTGTTGTTGACAGTCCTATTGAACGCAGTATTCTACAAGCCTTTAACTAAAGCTTTGGATGAAAGAGATGCTTATATCCGCAATAATAAGGCAACTGCTAAAGACAGCATAGCTAAAGCGGAAAGTATAGTTAAAGAGTATGAGGCACAAATAGCAGCAGCTAGAAAAGAGTCTCAATCTATTGTAGAAAAAGCCCAGGCAGAAGCTAGAGAAATCACTGCTCAGAAAATAGCCGAAGCACAGCAAGCAGTTCAAACCCAAAAAGAACAGGCTGCTCAAGAAATACAACAGCAAAAAGAAACCGCACTAGCCACCTTAGAGCAACAAGTAGATTCTCTAAGCCGTCAAATCCTAGAAAAAATCCTAGGACCCGAACTGGTTAAATAATCCAGTTAAGAAAAACATAATGAAATTAAAGGTCTGGGTATGATAGAGACTCTTTTATATTTAGCAGAAGCACATTCAGAAGTTGAAGGTGGTTTCGGTCTAAACCTAGACATTTTTGAAACTAATCTCATCAACCTCTCAATTTTACTCGGAATTCTGTATTTCTATGGCAGCAAAATTGTGGGAGATATTTTAAGTGAAAGACGCTCTAAAATTGCCCAACAAATTGCCGAAATCGAACAGAAACAAAAAGCTGCTGCTGCAACTTTGGCTAACGAGCAAAAGAAATTAGCGGAAGCTAAAAAAACTGCCGAGCAAATTCGCCAAGACGCTCATGCTAACGCAGAAAAAGCCAAAGCAGCAATTCTAGCTCAGGGAGAAAAAGAAGTAGAAAGGCTCAGAGCTACAGCAGCAGCAGATTTGAGTTCAGAAGAAGCAAGAGCCATTGCTGAACTCAAACAACGAGTTACAGCCTTATCCCTAGCAAAAGTTGAATCCCAACTCCCCAGTATGCTAGATGACTCCGCTCAAACAACACTAATCGACCGCAGTATTGCTCAATTAGGAGGTGCTTAATGAGTGGAACTTTAATTAGTTCGGAAATTGCCGAACCCTACGCTCAAGCTTTAATGTCTTTGGCACAACAAAACAATTTAACCGAAGAGTTTGGTGGTATTTGTCGCGACATTGAAAACTTGATGGAAGAATCTCCCGAATTTAGGGATTTCGTACTTAATCCTGTAGCTAATCCTGACGCTAAAAAAGCTGTATTACGCCAAGTATTTAGCGATGCTAATGCTTATTTTGTCAACTTCTTAATGTTACTGGTAGATAAGCGACGTATTGTATTTCTCAAAGAAATTGCGATCCAATTTTCCAGTTTACTAAGAAAGTTAAATCAAATCGTTTTAGCCGAAGTAAGCTCTGCTACAGAGTTAAACGACGGACAAAAACAAGCTTTAGTTGACAGAGTTAAAGGTATTACAGAAGCTCAAGACGTAGAACTTAAGATTAATATTGACCCCGAATTGATTGGGGGGGTAATTATTAAAGTTGGCTCTAAAGTCATTGATGCCAGTGTCAGAGGACAATTACGACGGATCGGAATGAGTCTAGGCAATATTGCTTAAATTCATTTTCACTTTCAAACCTTAACTAATTTTTCATAATTTACTAACAACTGATAAACAATATGGTAAGTATCAGACCAGACGAAATTAGCAGCATTATTCGTCAGCAAATTGAATCTTATAGTCAAGACGTTCAAGTTTCCAACGTTGGGACAGTCCTCCAAGTAGGTGATGGTATTGCTCGCATCTACGGCTTAGAGCAGGCAATGGCAGGAGAATTATTAGAGTTTGAAGATGGTACCGTAGGTATCGCTCTCAACTTGGAAGAAGACAACGTTGGTGCGGTATTAATGGGTAACGGTTTCGGTATCCAAGAAGGTAGTACAGTCAAAGCTACTGGTAAAATCGCTTCTGTTCCCGTAGGTGAAGCTCAAATCGGTCGTGTAGTTGATGCTCTAGCTAAACCCATTGATGGGAAAGGTGACATCAACTGTAGTGACAGTCGCCTAATTGAATCCATGGCTCCCGGGATTATTGCTCGTAAATCGGTTTGTGAACCCATGCAGAGTGGTATTACTGCGATTGACGCGATGATTCCCGTGGGTCGCGGTCAGCGCGAGCTAATTATTGGCGATCGCCAAACTGGAAAAACTGCTGTAGCCGTTGATACCATCATTAACCAAAAAGGCGAAGATGTAGTTTGTGTATATGTAGCAGTGGGTCAAAAAGCTTCTACTGTCGCTCAAGTAGTAGGCACTCTCGAAGAAAAAGGCGCTATGGACTACACTATCGTAGTTGCTGCTAATGCCAACGACCCCGCAACTCTGCAATATCTAGCTCCCTATACAGGTGCGACTATTGCTGAATACTTCATGTACAAAGGGAAAGCAACTCTAATCATTTACGATGACTTGTCCAAACAAGCTCAAGCTTATCGTCAGATGTCCTTGCTATTACGTCGTCCACCAGGAAGAGAAGCTTATCCTGGAGACGTATTCTACGCTCACTCTCGCTTATTAGAGCGTGCTGCAAAACTCAGCGATGAATTGGGTGGTGGTAGCATGACTGCTTTACCCATCATTGAAACTCAAGCTGGTGACGTATCCGCTTATATTCCTACCAACGTAATTTCTATTACTGACGGTCAAATTTTCCTTTCTACCGACCTATTCAACGCTGGTTTCCGTCCGGCAATCAACGCAGGTATTTCCGTATCCCGTGTAGGTTCGGCTGCTCAGACCAAAGCGATGAAACAAGTAGCAGGTAAATTAAAACTAGAATTAGCACAATTTGCCGAACTAGAAGCATTCGCTCAATTTGCTTCCGATTTAGATGCTGCTACTCAAAATCAGTTAGCTCGCGGTCAACGCCTGCGTCAAATCCTCAAACAGCCTCAAAATTCACCCCTATCTGTAGCAGAGCAGGTAGCAGTAGTTTATGCTGGCTTAAAAGGTTATACCGATGAAATTCCCGTAGATAAAGTAACTGAATTTGCTGAGGGATTAAAAGGTTATTTAGCAACTAGTAAAGCTAAATATGGAGAAATCATTGCTTCTGAGAAAAAACTCAATGACGAAGCAGAAACCCTCCTCAAAGAAGCAATTAATGAATACAAACAAACCTTCATGGCTGCTTAAAATTGTTAATTGGAGACTGGTAATAGGGAATTAAAGACGATGAAAAGCAGAAAATAAAATATAGATAATATTTATTTCTCATTTATTTTCATTCCTTGTTCCTTTCTCCTCGTTCCTCCTTCCTTATTAAGATATGCCTAATTTAAAAGCTATACGCGATCGCATTCAGTCGGTCAAAAATACCAAAAAAATTACCGAAGCGATGCGCCTAGTAGCAGCAGCGAAAGTGCGTCGTGCCCAAGAACAAGTAATTGCTACTCGTCCTTTTGCTGATAGTCTAGCAGAAGTGATTTATAACCTAAGAGGTAGATTACAATTTGAAGATGTAGATTTACCCCTTTTTGAACAAAGAGAAGTCAAAAATGTAGCTCTAGTAGTTATTTCGGCGGATCGCGGATTATGTGGTGGTTATAATGCTAACGTCATCCGTCGTGCTGAAACTCGTGCTAAAGAACTGACAGCAGAAGGTATTGAATATAAATTTGTACTTATTGGGCGTAAAGCAACTCAATACTTCCAAAATCGCAATGCACCCATCGACAAAACCTATATTGGTTTAGAGCAGATTCCTAGTGCTTCTGAAGCTGCAACCATTGGGGATGAGTTATTATCTTTGTTCCTTTCGGAAACAGTAGATCGGGTAGAACTTATCTATACGAAGTTTGTATCCTTAATCAGTTCCCGTCCTGTAATTCAAACCCTACTACCTCTAACACCTCAAGGTTTAGAAGTAAAAGATGATGAAATCTTTCGTCTCACTACTCGTGGTGGAGACTTTACTGTAGAAAGAGAAAAAATCACTCAAGAAGTTGCATCCTTACCTCAAGATACAATTTTTGAACAAGACCCAGTACAAATTCTCGATTCACTTCTACCTTTGTACCTCAATAATCAACTACTAAGAGCATTACAAGAATCCGCAGCTAGTGAATTAGCAGCTAGGATGACAGCAATGAATAATGCCAGTGATAATGCCTCTGATTTAATCAAAACTTTGACTCTTTCTTACAACAAAGCGCGACAAGCTGCTATTACTCAAGAACTACTAGAAGTAGTAGCTGGTGCTAACGCTCTGTAAAATTTATCAAATAATTAATTTATTTCTTGCGTCTAGATTAAACTCTAGGCGTTTTTTAATTTTTAAATCCAATTAAACTAGGGCATATATAAAACCAGTTAATCATATATCTTAATGAACAAGACACTATAGGTACGCTAAAAATTAAAGTAGTGTAGCTTAGGCAAAAACTTATTAGTGATTATGAGAATTCTTAGCTAAGTTTTTTATAAATTTTCTTCATAACAACTGTCCTTTAGATGATATCTAAAGACAAATTCATTCGGAGGTCAATATTATGCCTGAAGTAAAGTTTGGTCATAAAGATGAATCTTCTGTTCAATTTCGTAAGAGTGAAAACCTAATTGCCGTCCGTACTAGATCGAGACGCTCGGCAACAGCAATTCCAGTTCCTTCACCTATTTCAGCCGAATTATCAGGGGGTCAATTAGTTCTATCATTTCCTGAAGCAGGAGTGGAGGTTTATCAAGTACCTATTGGCACTGGACAAAGATCGATTAACGAGCGCAAAGTTAGTCTCCGCCGTTTACCAGATGTCCGTTTTGCTGGAGGAGTCTTGGTTGATCAAGAATCAGGAGAGCCTGTAATCTACACTGAAAATTTGTTTATTAAATTTACCGACACCACAGAACTTGATGATTGTCGGACTATTATCAGAGAAGCTGGTCTTACCATTAAAGAAGAAGTGGGTTATGCTCCCAATGCCTTCTTTGTTGCTGCTCCCGAAGGAATTGGAGAACCAGTATTTGAAATGGCTTTGTCTTTACTCAACCGTGATGATGTAGAGTACTGTCACCCAGAACTACTTAGAAAAAGAAGTTTTAGGGCAATTTCACCTCAACAGTGGCATTTAAAAACCACCGTTGTTAATGGCGTTACAATTGCTGCTAGTGCCAACGTAGAAGCTGCTCATCAAATTACCCAAGGAGAAGGCATTACGATTGCCGTTATTGACGATGGGGTTGACATCGATCATGTTGAATTTAGAAGTTCGGGAAAAATAGTAGCACCAAGAGATGCTACCCAAAATAGCAACGATCCACGTCCCAAAGATAATTTTTATCCAGACGATCATGGTACTGCTTGTGCTGGAGTTTCTTGTGCTGATGGTAACTTTGGAGCTTCTGGAGTTGCGCCAAAAGCCAAATTAATGCCGATTCGACTAGCAAGTGGATTAGGTTCTCAGCAAGAATCAAATGCTTTTAAATGGGCTGCTGATAATGGTGCAGATGTGATTTCTTGTAGTTGGGGTCCCCCAGATGGACAATGGTTTAACCCCAAAGATCCGATGCACAATCGCAGAGTTCCTTTACCTGCTAGTACCAAACTAGCAATTGATTATGCGACAACTAAAGGGCGAGGTGGAAAAGGTTGTGTAGTTTTATTTGCAGCAGGAAATGGTAATGAAAGTGTCGATAATGATGGTTATGCCAGTTATGAGCGAGTAATAGCTGTAGCAGCTTGCAATGATCGAGGTCAAAGAAGTGTGTATAGTGACTTTGGTGATGCTGTTTGGTGCGCTTTTCCCAGCAGCGATTTTGGTTATGCACCATTTTCTCATCCTGAGCCTTTAACAACAGGCATTTGGACAACTGACCGCACTGGTAATCCTGGATACAATCAGGGTTTTATTACCGATGGCGATCCATCAGGAAACTATACTAATAGTTTTGGTGGAACTTCCAGTTCCTGTCCTGGTGCAGCAGGAGTAGGAGCTTTAGTATTAGCTGTTAATCCCAATCTTCGCTGGCAAGAAGTAAAAGACTTGTTTAAGAGTTCTTGTGACAAAATCGATCCATCAGGTGGTCTATATGATGGTAATGGCTGGAGTAAATATTATGGCTATGGTCGGCTTAATGCTGAAACCGCAGTAACTTTAGCTCAACCACAACCGCAGAATAGTGTTCTGATTATGCGGAACTTTAATCAACTGTTACCAGATTTACAAACAGTGAGTGTGCAGTTGGAAGTAGGAGAAACTACTCCTGTCAAAAATATTGCTGTGATTGTTGATATCAAGCACTCTTATATTGGGGATTTAATTGTTTCACTCATCCCACCAGTAGAACTTGGTCTTAACAAGATTATTCTTCATAATCGTTGGGGTGGATCAACAGACAATTTACAACAAACCTTTGATGTCCTAACTACACCTGCGCTTGCTAATTTTCAAGGTAAGACTGTTAAAGGTACTTGGAAGCTAGAAGTTCAAGATATGGCGTTTCGAGATGAAGGTGAGCTAATAAAATTTGGGGTTGAACTATTTTTTGTTTGATCTGGTTTATTAGAATTTGAGCGATCTTTCCGAAGGAATGTACAATCTCGCAGAGCCAGGCTTTGCCTGATCGCATTTTGATTATTGATTTTAGTGCGATCGCTAAATCTAAATCATCACAAATATTTTTGATTCAATTGGATGCTACCTGATGAGAAAAAACAAACCCCTCAACAGTTAAGTTAAGGGTTAAGAAAAAACTGATGATTTTAATATTCTCATTCCGCACTTCAGTTTGTAGTTGTCAAAAAGTATCGGTCTGAATGCACTTCTTATCTCCCCTCGGCAACCAAGAGCAGAAGCTTTTTGGGCGACAAAATACTTTGATTGTAA
>JASJDF010000109.1 GCA_030065715.1 Xenococcaceae cyanobacterium MO_188.B19
GCCTTCCTCCCTCACGCGGTATTGCTCCGTCAGGCTTTCGCCCATTGCGGAAAATTCCCCACTGCTGCCTCCCGTAGGAGTCTGGGCCGTGTCTCAGTCCCAGTGTGGCTGCTCATCCTCTCAGACCAGCTACCGATCGCTGCCTTGGTAGGCTTTTACCCCACCAACTAGCTAATCGGACGCGAGCTCCTCTCTTGACGATAAATCTTTTACCTTGCGGCTCATTGGGTATTAGCAGTCGTTTCCAACTGTTGTCCCCATTCAAGAGGCAGATTCTCACGCGTTACTCACCCGTCCGCCACTAATTCCGAAGAATCCGTTCGACTTGCATGTGTTAGGCATACCGCCAGCGTTCATCCTGAGCCAGGATCAAACTCTCCATTGTAACTAACGATAAAATTTAACTAATCTTTACTTAAACTTTATCAAAAGTTGTTAAGTTATCCTCATTGACTGTGGATATTGTATGTTTTTTTGATGATTTTTAGACCAGGTACATCAAGGTTATTGATGTGTTCAAACTATTGATTTGTCTAGGTTCTGGGCGTTTGGCTGGGGTTGTTTGCCTCAACCGCGCATTTACCAATATAGGGTCTTTCTTTAGATTAGTCAACCCCTCTTTTGAAAAAATTTTTAGAAAATTTTGTAATTTTGAATGTAAGCCTTTGATGATAAGGTTTTGAGTCATTGAAAAAAGGAAAATTTAATTTTAGGTTCCAAGAGAAATGTATATTGTGGAACAAGACTGGATTAGTAACGAAATTTAATAGCTATGGTGAGACTAATGTTCCCCTCTTCAGTGGTATTGGATTCCATGATTAAAGATTGGTTATTGGAAGATATGGGAAGAGGAGACAAGACAACCCAGGGATTATTGTTGTTGGATAGCGAAGGAAAGGCACAATGGTTGATGAAGGAAGATGGAGTAATTGCAGGATTGCCTATTGCAGCTAGAGTTTTTCGATTATTGGATGAGCAAGTAGCATTTACTCCAATGGTAGAAGAAGGAAATTTCTATAAGTCTGGAACTAAGATCGCGACAATAGAGGGAAAAAAGTCAGCTTTATTGACGGGAGAAAGAGTTGCTTTAAATTTGGCGATGAGTTTGAGTGGAATTGCGACGGAAACGAGAAAATATGTTGATCAGATTGCCGATTTACCAACTCAATTTGTAGATACTCGCAAAACTACCCCAGGTTTAAGAATTCTTGAAAAATACGCTACTCAAGTTGGTGGGGGCGTAAATCATCGTTTGGGTTTAGATGATGCAGTAATGATTAAAGATAACCATATTCAGGCAGCAGGAGGAATTGGTAAAGCTATATCATTAATCAGGGAAAATATTCCCTACACTTTGTCTATTGAGGTGGAAACAAGCAACTTAGAAGAAGTGAAAGAGGCTCTGGTTAATCAAGCAGATATTATTATGCTGGATAATATGTCTTTGGAGATGATGAGTCAGGCTGTAGGAATAATTAGGGAAAAAGATCAAAGGGTTAAGATTGAAGCCTCGGGAAATATTACTTTGGAGAGGATACGAGCGGTTGCGGAAACAAGAGTAGATTATATTTCTAGCAGTGCGCCGATAACTCGCTCTTATTGGTTAGACCTTAGCATGAGGATGGTTGATTAAGGAAGAAGGAAAAAGGAAGATTGTTTTTTATTTACTTTCTAGTTCTTGACAAATTTTTTGCCATGCTAAGTTTGGATCATCTGCGGAGGTTATAGGACGACCAATTACTAGATAGTTTGCGCCTGCTTTAATGGCTTGAGAAGGGGTTGTAACCCGTTTTTGATCTCCTGTGACTGACCAAGTTGGGCGAATTCCTGGACAGACCAACAAAAAGTCTTCTCCACATACTTCTCGTAATTTAGAGACTTCTTGAGGAGAACATACTGCACCGTTAATTCCCGCTTCTTGGGCTAAAATTGCCATTTCTAAAGCATATTCAGGCAATTCTACGGGTACTTTCAGGTCAAAAGCTAAACTCCGACTGTCAATACTGGTTAGTAGAGTTATGGCTAATAGTTTGGGAGGATTATCTGCATCTTTAATTGCTGCAACAGCAGCTTCTAAAGCTGGTTTTCCTGCTGTTGCATGGAGGGTTAATAAATCCACTTGATATTTGCTAGCAGCACGACAAGCACCAGCAACTGTATTAGGAATATCGTGGAATTTTAGATCGAGAAAGATGTTTTTATTTTGCTCTTTGAGATACTGTAGGATATCTGAACCTGTACTGACAAAAAGCTCTAATCCTACTTTCCAGAAATTAACTTGGGGTAGTTTTTCAACTAACGCGATCGCATCTTCTAGGGAAGATACATCTAAGGGTACTATTATTTTATTATTGGTCATAATTAGGGCTTGGTGAAAGTTTACTCAACAAGACGAATAAATTTTTTCTTTCCTACTTGTAAAACTTTTCCTTGTAAATCTTCAGGAGAGTCGAAAGTTTGATTGACATCAGTTACGCGCTCTCCATCCAAACGTACTGCTCCACCTTGAATCTGTCTTCTTCCCTCACCACTGCTCTTACATAAACCACTAGCACTGAGAATATAAAAGATTTTGGCGGGAAATGTCACGTCTTTGAGAGAGTATTCAGGGACACTATCTTGATTACCTGCACCACCTTTTAAAACAATGGATTCTGCCGTTTGTTTGGCTTGTAGGGCTGCATCTTTGCCATGAAATTGGGATGTTACGGTAATGCCTAAAAGCTTTTGAGATTCTCTGGGATTATCAGGGAGAGTATCAAGGTCAATATTTGTGAGTAATTCAAAGTAGTCTTTTAATAGTGCATCGGGAGTTTTTTCCAGTTTTGAGTACATGGAAAGAGCATCTTCTTGTAATCCGACGTAGTTATTGAGGGATTTGGACATTTTTTGGACTCCGTCTGTACCTAATAAAATAGGAAGGAGTAAGCCAAATTGAGGACGTTTATTAAAATGCCGTTGTAAGTCTCGCCCTACGGCAATGTTAAACTTTTGGTCTGTTCCCCCTAGCTCCACATCTGAATCTATAGCAACGGAATCATAACCTTGCATTAAGGGGTATAAAAATTCATGGAGAAAGATTGGTTTTTCTTGGTTGTAGCGTTCGGAAAATCCTTCTTTGGCGAGCATTTGCCCTACTGTCATAGTTGCCAGCAATTCTTGAATTTTGGCTAAATCTAATTGACTCAACCATTCGGAGTTATAACGGATTTCGAGTCTTCCTGGAGTATCAAAATCTAGGATCGGTTTTAATTGTTCCAGATAAGTATTGGCATTTTCTTGGACTTGTTCTTTGGTTAATTGACGACGTACCTCGGATTTTCCTGTAGGATCACCAACTTGAGCCGTAAAGTCCCCAATAATAACTACTGCGGTGTGTCCTGCATCTTGAAAGGCTCTTAACTTCCGAAAAGGAATACTATGACCCAAGTGAATATCTGTACCAGTAGGATCAATTCCGAGTTTAATTCTTAAAGGGCGATCGCTTTGAAGTATCCTTTGTTCTAGGTTTTCTTCAGGATTATCGGACTTAGTTTGATTGGGAAATATTTCGCTGGTGCCTCGATGTAACCATTCAAAAGATGACATTGCTTAAAACTAGACTGGGTAAAGGATACGGTTATTTTATGTAGCTGGTATATGCTATCACAGATCAGATTGTTCATCATCCATACTCCATTTAGTCGTCTTATCCCAAAAAATTTTTTGAGATCCCGAAACTAATTTGCGCTAGGTTGAAAATGTTTTAATTTTACTTCTGCCTTTTAATCAAGATTTGCGTGGAGTAGTACTATTAATTTAAATGGATTTTTTAGTTGATCTATGTAAACCTGGAATTTTCAAGTTTAGACGTACTTCTGGAACACAAGATTTTAATTTATCTACTCCTGTGGTTTGTTTCTTGGTTATTCTGGGTTGCTTTATTTTTCTAACTAGGATGAAGCTATGAAAGTTTTAATATACTAGCAAGAAAAAATTAAAGTTCTGTATTTAATTTTGGAGTGTAATTAATGATCCTTAGCAACATAGAGTATCTGCCAAGGGGAACAATATTAAATAAGAAATATGAGATTGTTAGTTCTCTGGCAACAGGTGGGTTTGGACAAACTTATATAGCCAAAAACATTCGGGGAAATGAACTAAAAAATTCAGTACTAATAAAACGACTCAGACCACAAAAAAATCAGAATATATTAAAGATTTCTAGAAAAAAGTTTAAACAAGAAGCTGAAGTTTTAAAATTATTAGGAGAAAGACATCCTCAAATTCCTAATTTATTTGATTATTTTGAACAAGAAAAAGAATTTTATATTGCACAAGAATATGTTGATGGTCTAGATTTGCAAAAAAGATTATATTTAGACCCAAATTCGACGCAACAATCTATAACTCTTACAGAATTACAACTTGTCAATTTTCTAGAGCAAACTTTAGATATTCTTGAGGTTGTTCATAATAAGAAAAAAATTCATCTGGACATTAAACCATCTAATTTAATTTGGTGTGATAAAAACAATCATAATGGTAGTGAAGATAATTTTCAAATATTCCTAATTGATTTTGGATGTGTCAAAGAAATTGATACATATATTTTATCAAATGGTAAAGTCCAATCCTCAGTCATAATAGGTACCCAATTCTATATGGCTCCAGAGCAAATTCGAGGAACCCCCCAGTTTAATAGTGATATTTATGCCTTGGGATTGGTTGCTATTCAAGCTGTTACAGGTATAAAAGTTAATGATATTGCACCTGGACAAAATATACAATCAATTTGGCAAGAGAAAGTTAATGTAAAAAAAGATTTAAAATTGATTTTAGGTCAGATGGTTCATCTAAATTATGAACTAGGTTATAGATATCAAACAGCATCAGAAATATTAGAAGATTTAGAAAGATTTAAAAAAAATTCACCTATATCACCAATAACTAAAGTACATTTAAATTCACCAAGTTTATCAGAAAAATTAACTTATTCAAAAAAGCAAAATCAATTTATTAGATGGGGAAAATGGCTAAAAATAACATTTGGATTATTATTACTAAGTTTACCATTGTGGATTATATGGGAAATTTGGTTAAAACCCAGAGCTTGGGAAATTTCTGATAAATTAAGTATCGGCGAAGAAATATATTTTAAAACAGGTATAGAATGCACGGATGAAGTTAGGGATAAAAAATTTGCTTCAGCAGAAAAATGTTTTGCAAAAGTAAAGTCTAAAAATCTCAATAATCCTGAAACTGCAATATATTATAATAATAGTCTGGCTTTGAGAAAAGACCATAAAAAGCCTTTTTATTTGGCAGCAGCAGTACCTATCTCAACTAATGAAAATTTATCAAAAGAAATTTTAAGAGGTATAGCTCATGCTCAACATTTGTTTAATAAACAAGGTGGAGCTAATGGTAGGCTACTAGTAGTTGTAATAGTCGATGATGCTAACAATAAAGACAGTCAAGCTATTGATGTTGCTAAATTACTTCGAGATGAAAATAAAATAGTCGGAATTATTGGTCATAATAGTACTACAGCGACCAAAGCAGCTATACAAGAATATAAGCAAAAGAATTTTCCTATTATATCTCCTGCTATTCCTATTATATCTGCTACTAGTAGTGGTAATGAACTGAATAATAAAAAACAAAAAGATCAATTTTTTAGAACAGTACTGTCTGATGAAGTTGTTGTTAAAGGATTAATCAATTATTTGAATGAAGTTGTGAATGCTGAAAAAGTAGCAGTTTTTTATGATTCTTCAAAAGACCATCCAGTAAGTGCCAAGGAAACTTTAATTCATGATTTAGAACACAATAAAATTGTTAGTGTAGAAAGTTTAAATATTGATGACCCCAATTTTTTTCATTTGGATAATATCAATAATGTTAAAGATGCCCAAAACATTATTGATACATTATTAAAAAATAATATTCAACACTTAGTTTTATTCCCAGATGTCAGTAATTTTCAATCAATTCAATCTATTAGTCGGGCAATTGAAAATACTCCTCAAGCACAAAATTTCAAAACCTATGGCGTTACACCTCTATATAATCCACAGACTATTCAAACTTCCATAGGAGAGAATCTTGTAGGTTTAGAAGGCATGATTTTAGCTATTGATTGGGCTAGAACTATTCCTTCGGCTACAACATTTTTAGATAGGTTTAAAAAAATTTGGGAAAGTAGAAATAGTTTAATTAGCTGGAGAACAGCAAATAGTTATGATGCAACGCAAGTTTTTCTTGAAGCTTTTTTAAATCAGAATAATACTCGCAGCACTATTATAAAATATTTACAAAATGATTTTTTTTTAAATGCAGAAAAAACTTCAGGTAAAAATTTGTCTTTAAATTCTGAAGGTAATCGAAATGGAAATCCCATATTTGTAGAGCTAGTAGTTGGTAAGAAGGGTGGCTTAGAGTTTGAATTTAAGTGTGAACAAATAAAAGAATGTAAAAACGATAGTGTAGATTCTAAATAGTCTAAATTATTTCTCTGTTACTTGTATAGATTTTTGATGTTGAAAATCTATAAGCATTTGTTGGACTTCTTGATGGAATTCGCCACCGCGATCATAGTCTTGTTTTAATTCATTAAAGCGTCGGATACTTAAATTATTATTGCGGATAATATTGGCAGTTTCATGACAATAATTTCTGGCAATTCCACGAATATTTTGAGGTAATTGGTCTATAGTTGCAGGACGATTACAAACAATATTTGGGGGTCTACGATTAGTTTGTTGTTTTATTTTTTTATAAGTTCTTCTTCTGAGTAATTCAATTTGCCAACCAGCCCTAGCATAATTTCTCATTTCTTGTCGAGTGTAATCTCTGGCATAGGCAGGGGAATCAAAAGTAAAATTGTAGGATTTGAAGGAAAATTGTGGCGCAATTCCTAGCATAATTCCTAAAATAGCTAAAATACTAACGTTTAGCATGCGAGTTGAAGATTCATGAAAAATATGATTAAAAAGGTTAGCACCGAGCATAGTGAATTAAGTGACTTATAATAAGCGATAATTTAGAAGCATCATTATAGATTGCTCATTATTTTGAATGATTTTCGGTAATATAAGTTCCATATTCTAATTTTTTTTAATAAATAATGAATCAATATTTCCATTTAGTAGAACTGCTTAAAAAAAGAGCGATCGCCCAACCTCAAGATATTGCTTATAGATTTCTCCAAGATGGCACAACGGAAAAAGGAAATCTGACTTATCAGCAATTAGATATTCAAGCCCAAGCAATAGCATCTCAATTACAAGCTATGGTTAAGCCAGGTGCAAGGGCTTTATTGGTATATCCCTACCATGCTGGGTTGGAATTCATTACAGCTTTTATGGGCTGTCTCTATGCTGGTGTTATCGCAGTTACCAAGAATCCGCCTCGCCGCAAAAATGCCATTGCAGAACTGACGGAACGGGTTAAACTATCAGAAGCTACTGTATTATTAACTACCAGAAACTTTCTAGACATTGTTGAACAAGAAGTTGCTAAAAGTAAGAATATCAATCCTAAGTTTAAACATTTTAAACGTATCGCTACAGACCAAGTCGATTTAACTTTAACTAAAAACTGGAAAGAACCAAAAATAACTTCTGATACTATAGCTTTCTTACAATATACTTCTGGTTCAACAGGAACACCAAAAGGAGTCATGGTAACTCATGGCAATATCTTGCATAACGAAGAAACAATCCGCCAAGGATTTGCTCATGATGAGTCAGCTATAGTTGCAGGTTGGTTACCCATGTTCCATGATATGGGATTGATTGGTAATGTTTTACAACCCCTTTATCTTGGTACTCCCAGTGTTTTAATGTCTCCCGTTTTTGTAGCACAACAACCTTTTGAATGGTTAAAAGCAATTAATCATTACCAAGCCACTACCAGCGGAGGACCTAATTTTGCTTATGATTTATTGTGTTTAAAAGCAACTCCTGAAAAGTTAGCTAATTTGGATTTAAGTAGCTGGAAGGTAGCATTCTCAGGAGCTGAAACTGTACGAGCCGAAACTATTGCTAGGTTCTCCCATATTTTTGCTAATTGTGGTTTTAATCCTACAGCTTTTTATCCTTGCTATGGAATGGCAGAAGCGACATTATTTATCACAGGAGGGTTACAAGAAAAGCCTCCTATTGTTAAGCATTTAGATAGTTCTGCTTTAGAACAAAATAAAGTGGTAGAAGTGTCACCAGAAAACAATGTTAGTAAGGCTATTGTAGGTTGTGGCACAACTTGGTTAGATACAGAAGTAATTATTGTAAATCCTGAAACTTTAACTCAATGTGAATCAGATGAAATAGGAGAAATATGGGTTTCAGGTCAAGGCATTGGCAAAGGTTATTGGAATCAATCAGAAGCTACTAAAGACAGTTTTGAAGGATATTTGAAAGATAACAAAACAATAAAATATTTACGTACTGGAGATTTGGGATTTTTAGATAATGGGGAACTATTTATTACGGGAAGATTAAAAGAAGTAATGATTTTCTGGGGAAGATATTGTTATCCCCATCATGTGGAAGACACTGTACAAAAATCTCATTCGGCATTAAGAAATAATGCAGGTGCAGCCTTTGCTATAGATGAGCAAGGTGCAGAAAGACTAGTTGTTGTACAAGAAGTAGAAAGGAGCTATTTACCCTCTCTTGATATGTCAGAAATTGTGACAGCTATTTGTGAATCCGTTGGGGAAAAACATGAAGTAGAAGTATATGCGATCGCATTACTTAAAACTGGTAGTATTCCTAAAACTTCTAGTGGAAAAATTCAACGTCGAGGTTGTAGCAAACTGTTTCTTGATGGAGGGTTAAATATAGTAGCGAAATGGCAAAGGGGACAGGAAGAAAAAGTAGTTACAGATATGGTTAATCTTTAGCAAACTAATTTAATCAAGATATAGTGGGACAAAACTCCATTGTTGACTGGTAAATAAAGCGGTAAGAATCTATCTTTCGTAATGTTGATCGATCTCAATATTAATTGGTTTAATTTGTCCCATGATTCTTTTCTATTAAAATAAATTGTGCATATTTACCTATTGAATAAGAGTAAATAAAAATACAATCTATTGATTATCAAAGAAACTGGGATCAAGAAAAAAAGGAAAATAATTTGATATTTTACTTAAAACTTCAAAATCAATAGGAAATATTTCAAAATAACTTGAATTTTTAATATTTAAAACAAATTGTTATTGATTAAATAAAAAATCTAAAATTTATTGGGACTTATTTAGTTGATACAACCTTGTTTCTTTTCGGATTAGCTAATTAATTTTTTCTATTTTGTTTTTTTAGTTACAATTAAGAGAAGAAGTAAAGTTAACGTTCAAAAAAAAGTTAACATAATCGTCGTTGCTGAATCTCATAGTAATAGAATACTTAACTCAGTAAATCTTCAATCGTATCCCACATTACTGTGTTGATTTAAAGCAACTTAGTTTGCTACATTCATCAGCAATATTGGAGGATTACACAATGTCTCGCACCTCATTAGTATCTTCTATTCTTGCCATTTCTGGCATCTTAATCGGAGTTAATTGTCTCTCTCTACAACCTACTCAAGCTTTAGAATTAGCTAACGGAAAAAGAGTTTTCGAGGGGGCGCCTCGTTTGATTCGTACTGCTACTAGTTTCCGCAGTCGAAATAACCCTGGTGCTACCTATCAATTTACTATCGAAGTTCCAGAACACGCAGGAGAAGCTCTTAAAGCTGTTAAAATCACTCAGAAAGAAAATGCAGATACCGTTGTTTTTAAAAACGATAAACATCGTGCTGCTGAAGGCGATAACATTGCAGGTGCTGCTATCCCACTAGTAGCCATTGGGGGAGAATCCCAGTCTGGAGAAACAACTGTTGTCTTCGATACTCCTATTGAACCAGGAAACACCGTCACCGTTGCTGTAAAACCAGAACGTAATCCTTCTACAGGAGGATTTTATGCTTTTGGCGTTACTGTTTATCCCACAGGATATAATAGCCCTGGACTTTATATTGGTTCTGGACGTATTTATGTTGACCAAGACTAGCTTTCATTTTTAGCCCAACAATTTGATGATTCTTGAGGTGAAATCAATTTTATGCGGAAAAATTCTTTCTAAAATTGAATTTATTAAGCGATTAAGCTGGAAAAATAATCGACAAAACAATCGAATTGTTTGACTACTAAATTCAATTATCAACCAAGGTTTTAAGAGATTAAAATAACACAAAGGCTAGATAAATAGTCGTAAGTTATCCAAGATGTTTTTCCAGCCTTTTCCTTCATCCCACCAAGGGGGCACTGGTCAAGTAAGATGTGTTGAGAGATAATGGAGCTTACGTAAACTCCATTATTACGCGATCTCTTCGAGATCCGCGAAGCGGCGCGCCCTAATTTTGAACTGTCCAAATTGCAAAGCGTAAAAAAACCATAAAACATGGGATAGATACCCTAAAAGATGGCACTAAAATTCAAAAATATAAGTGCAAAGATTGCGGAAAAAGGTTTAATCAAAGAACTGGAACCCCAAGGATACTGCTTCTTCCTAAAAGATATATGCGTAGCGGTATCCCCTTGCGGGACACCTTCGGATAAGACTGAAAGGAATCCTTTAGGGCATATGAACAAAAAGCTTAAAGTTACTGTAGCTCAACAATACGACAACTACTATACTCGTAATTATTTCCTCAATACTGATACTTCAAAAGCTTCTAAAGTTGCAGGTAAGTCGATTATTTTATCTACTTCTCTTACATTGGAAACTAAGACTTGCCAATTATCAGTAGAAATATGTTCATCTATAGTTAAATCTTTTTCATAGGAAAAATTAATTAAAATTAAAACTCGTTCTGCGTTAGTTTCTCTCACATAAGCCAAATGTTCGTAAGGATAATGAATTAAACTTCTCCAGTTACCAATGCGTAAAGCTTCATTATTTTTTCTAGCTTTAATTAATTGTCGATAAAAATTCAAGATTGAGTCTGGGTCTTTTAATTCTTTGGCAACATTAACTTCTGTATAATTTTGATGTACTGGAAGCCAAGTTTTAGTATCTTTACCAAAGCTAAATCCAGCATGAATCGAATCATCCCATTGCATCGGAGTACGCGCCCCATCTCTGGATTCTGGTGACTCTTGAGTTTCACTTCTAATTACTATTTTATCCTGGATTTTTTCGGCTGGAATATCCTCATTATCAACCATGCCAATTTCTTGACCATAATAGAGAATTGGAGTACCTCTAACTGTTAATAAAATTGCTGCTGCTGCTTGGGCAATTCCTAGCTGATTAGTACATAAACTACACTCAACCCAACGAGATAGATGTCTCGGAATATCGTGATTATCTAAAAAATAACTTGCCCAGGCTTCTTTAGGGGTAATTAGCTCTTTTTTGGCGATTTCTCGTTGTATGGAGCCAGGATACCAAGGACTAAAGGGAAACTCAAAAGTAAATGGTAGATGTAATTCATCATTATTGATGCCATAAAAAATGGCTGATTCGTAGAGGGTACTATTGATGAAAGTTTCCCCAATTAAAACTCGCTCTTCATATTTATCAATAATTTTTCTGATTTCCCGTATGATTTGATGATTTTCGGGCAAATCTTTATCATATAAATGATGTAAATTATTATATTTATTGTTATCGTTTGAATCAAATTTTACTGGATTATAGCGATAATATTTATCTTTACTATAGACACTAGAAGCATCTAAGCGAAAACCATCAACTCCTTTATCAAGCCAAAAGCGAATCATTTGGTAAATAGCTGCTTTAACTTCGGGATTGCCCCAGTTTATATCAGGTTGGTTTTGATTAAAACTATGGTAATAGTATTGTTGTCTAGCTTCATTAAAAGTCCAACCAGTTCCGCCAAAATAAGATAACCAATTGTTAGGAACTCCACCATTAGGCTCTGGATCTTGCCAATGATACCAGTCACTTTTAGGATTATCTTTACTAGAACTAGATTCAATAAACCAATTATGTTGATTAGAAGTGTGATTAATTACTAAATCGAGAATTACTTTAATACCCCGCTTATGGGATTCTTCTAAAAGAATTTCAAAATCTTCTAAAGTCCCAAAGGTGTCGCTGATATCATAATAATCACTAACATCATAGCCATTATCAATCATAGGTGATTTATTAATAGGAGATAGCCAGATAGCATCAATTCCCAGAGAAGTTTCACTGTCAGGATTCCCATCATTGAGATAGTCTAGCTTTTTGATAATTCCTTGTAAATCTCCAATTCCATCACCATTAGCATCAGCAAAAGTAAAGGGATAAATTTGATAAATTACACCAGTTTGCCACCATTTTTCAGTATTCGATTTAGTATTTTTAATCATAATTTATTTTAATCCTCGTATAATCCCTATTGAATATTTTGTTGAGTAATTTTGAGTTTTTTCATACCTCCGAAGCACAACAGCCAAGTAACAACAGTTAACCAGTGAATAACTACGGAAATCCAAATAGAACCGCTTCGTAAATAAGCTATAGTACAAATCAAACCGAGTAAAGCTGCCAAAAATAAAAAAACAGGATTGAAAAAAGTTTTACGTCCAGCAGGAAAAAAAGTAATCCCGTTTAAAGGATGATAAATAATAAACAGTAACAGACTGATAATCGAGTATACTAATAAAGCTTTAAAAGAAACATATTCTGAAGATTGAGGCAATAAAACAACCCGAAAAACTAATTCTTCCAATATAGCTGGAGCAATGAAAGATGTAGTCATAATTTTTATGACAATTTTTCCAGAATATTGAATGTCAAGTTGTAAAAAATTCAGCCAAAAACCAACAGGTAAAGCAATTACAGCATAGACAAGTATTAAGATAATTCCATTAAGCCAATCGTTAACAGTAGGTAAGTTAGAAAAACCCCAAATAACTCGTTGAATGACTATATCGATAAATCTAATGATGTATAAATTTGAAATCACAATTTCTTACTGATTACTGTTAACTGTTAAGAGCCAACTTCTTAAGACTTCAGCAACACTCCAAGCTTGAGCAAAACATCCTCTGGGAGTAAAGGGTGCATTGCCATCAAAAATTTCGTTGATGTTTCCGATACAGCCATCTTGTAAATGATTAGCCATGGGTAACAGAAAAGTACGGGCTATTTTGGGATTTTTATATACTTGCAAATGAGCTTGAATAAAATGACCAATTAACCAA
>JASJDF010000110.1 GCA_030065715.1 Xenococcaceae cyanobacterium MO_188.B19
TACCAGGTCGAGGTTTAGCAAATACTTGCGTCCAATAGTGATTGTAGTTAACATTTCCCGTATCATTTTTCAGGAATTCATAGCCAATACCAATCTCAGTAAAATTAGGACTTAGAATATTAGCACGATGACTAGGACTATTTAACCATCCTGTCACCACTTGTTCTGGGGTAGAATAGCCTGCTGCAATGTTTTCACCCCAGGTATTCCAATCATAGCCTGTTTGCTCAATGCGATAGCCTCCACTAGAAGAATCTGTCGGGTCTTGATGGCTAAAAAAGTCATTAATAGCCATACTTTCACTATGATTTTCCGCAGCTATATTTAACTTATTATTTAATGTTAAAGAATTTAATCCTGCTTTACTTCTTTCTTGATTAACTAATTCTAAAACTTTATTAATAAATTGCTGATTCATCGATAACTATGATAACTATATTTTATTCTCAAATTTGTCTAAATAGTATCCAGGAATAATAAAATATGAGATAAAAAACAACTTATACAAGCAATTTTATAGTAACAATATAATTGTATATTTTGTTTATCTAATTTCTTTTTTAAAGCTCAAATTAGTAGCTAGATCATGAGTAATATACTTTTAAAAAACTATTATTGTTAACTATTAATTTATCAGCTTATTCAATCAATTGTTATAAATTTTTCTCGATGTGCTACGTATAATATATGCAACTTTATTTCAGATTATATGCAACATTATTTAAAGTTAATTGCTCCTTTAAGAATGTTAAAAAAACTTCTCGATTTACATCATTGTCCGAAGTCAATATTATATGAACTGAATTATTATAAATTTCAATTTCTACATTCCAATGAGGTTGCTCGGGAGTATTGAAAAATTTAAAAAATAATCTATCACTTTCTCTAAACAAGCTTTTTCTTTCTAAAAGTTGCCAATCGGAGTGATTTAAAAGTTTTTGAATAATATTTTCTCTAGTTTTAGAAGAAATAGGGTTTACAAATTCACTATAGTAATCAATTATTTCAGGCAGAGAATTTTGATGTATTTTGCTAAATTTTTCCTGTTCTTTAACTGATACTACTAAATTTGGTTCAGCATACTCAAAAATATCTACATCTTCACCTACATGGCAATATTCCCCAATTTTTATAATATATAATGAAGTTTTTATTTTCTCAATGTTCATTTTTTATAATTTTTATAAAATTCCTCTTAAATATATAATAAGATATTTTTTATTCTAATTGACAATAATAGTTTCTATTAACTGATATCCATGAAAAATCAATTATCTAATCTAGTTTTAAAAAGAAATAATTTCACTTTCAACTGGCAAGAAAAAACTTATTTAATGGGAATTCTTAATGTTACCCCTGATAGTTTTAGTGATGGAGGAGAATTTAATAATATACAATCTGCCCTAAAACAAGCTAAATATATGATAAATAATGGTGCAGATATTATTGATATTGGTGGTCAATCCACCCGTCCAGGTTCCGAGCAAATAAATTTAGAAACAGAAATTAATCGAGTTATTCCTATTATCAAAGCTATTCGTAAAAACTATACTCTTCCTATTTCTATAGACACCACAAGAACAATAGTAGCAGAGCAAGCAATAGTAGCTGGAGCAGATATTATTAATGATATATCTGGTGGAACTTTTGATAGTGAAATGTTTTCTACAGCAGCAAAATTGGAAGTACCAATAATTTTAATGCACATTCGTGGCACACCAAAAACTATGCAACAAATGACTGATTATCAAGATTTTATTGGTGAGATACTCAGCTTTTTTAATACTCAAATAAATCAAGCGGTAAATGCTGGTATTGAGAAAGACAACATTATTATCGATCCTGGTATTGGTTTTGCTAAAAATCCCCAACAAAATATCGAATTACTTAAAAGATTATCTGAGTTTAAAATTATAGAACTCCCCCTATTAGTAGGAGCATCTCGTAAAAGTTTTATTGGTCATATTTTAAACAAAACTGATCCCAAAGAAAGAGTTTGGGGAACTGCTGCTACTTGCTGTAAAGCCATAGAACAAGGAGCAAATATTCTCCGAGTTCATGATGTACCCGAAATGTACGATGTAATTAGAGTTGCCGATGCTTTAAAATAATACTATTTAATTTCTTTAACGTGATAGGAATTCTAAAAGCTTAAGGTTGTACGGACTGTACCAATAACTAAATCTTTATTGTCACTGTTATTATCTGGGGCATTAATCCAAATTACGCCAGGAGTAAGAGTTAGATAATCTGTGACTTGATATTGATAAAATGCTTCGACATGAAAAGAGGTATCTCGATCTTCTGGAAAATTATCAATACTGGATTGTGCTACCCAAGGCTGCATTCCCACGATAACTCCTGCCACATTACCTTCTTTGCCTAAGTCTGGTAGGGCAAGGGTAAATGCCCAATTCCAAATATCCTGTGTACCCCGATCTATTTGGTTATCTAAGGTAGAGAGAGTAGTTACCTTGGATAATGCACCCCAACCACCTATGATAACGCGATCGCTGATAGCCCACGATACTTCTACTCCATAGGAATTATTAACAGTGGGGACAGCTTCTGTAAATTGATTCTCAGTCAAAAATCGCAAATTAGCTAAGTTGCTACCTGTTTCCGTATCGCTTTGGTTATATCCATGAACATAGGTTAAAGCCAGATTCAAACTATCACTGGGAGTAAGTAGAACTTGAGCGATCGCACTATAAGAACCATCAAACAAACCACTACCACTATCAGGTTCATTAGCATCTCCAGCTAAATAACCACCACTAATTTCCACAACATCTCCCAAACGATGGTTAATACCAATACCAGTTTCTCCTGGGGGATAATAAATGGGATTACGAGTGCCAAAAGTAGAAATTGCTCCCGATCCTCCATCTCCATCCAAAATATTTACCGTATCAACAATATCGTCTGCTGCTAAACCTGTTGCACCAACAATTACATCAGTATTATTAGTAACTGGAAAACTATAAAACAAGACATCTAAGTTTAATTCATTGTCTTCAGGCTCAGCAAAGGCTAGATTACCTGCAAAACTCCCAGTATTTTCGTTAAAAGTAGGAAAATTGCCTGTAGAGAGGCGAGTATAGAGTAAATCTTTCCCAGAAAAGCTAGTTTCCAATGCTAACCTAACGCGATCGCCTAATACAGTTACTTCGCCTCCTTCTCCAGCGAAAACACTACTTAAGCCAAAAATCACTTCTCCTTTTAACTTAGTAGTAGTAGAAAATTGGGTAGCTTCTAGTTCTCCAATACGAGCTTGTATGCCATCAGTTCTACCCCTTAACAAAGCTAACTCTGTTTGAAATTCCTGCATCAATTTAAACAGAATATCAATGTCCTCTCGTACAATATCGTTAGAAGTATTGAGTAATTCTTCAATTGTACTAAGACAAGAATTCAAGCTACTAGCAAATTCATAGCGAGATAAAGCTCTATTCCCCCGATAAGTATTGTCTCTAAATCCTGTGATACATCCATAGTGCTGAACTAAATTTCGTAACGCCTCATAAGCCCAATCTGTAGGGGATACATCCCGCAAACGATCAACAGCGTTAACCTGAGACATGGGATTTTGTTCGGTGTATTGTTCTAACAACTTCAAAGGTGACTCTGATAAGTTATTATCCTGTTGTTGAATTTGAGCTAAATGATTGGGATTATTAGTTGGTATGGCTTGTTGTTCTAATGCTTCTGTTACAGGAACAAACATCATAAAAATAGGGCAACTAGAAGCTGTTGTAATCAACTTCTTAATTAAGTCAGACATGATCAGATTCCTCACACCTCAATTAACTGAATCCAGCTTCGAGCTTTGTTTGTTATTAATTTGCGATTGCAGTATTTAAAACCTGAACTAAATAACCGCAAAATATAGCTTGGTAAAAGCCTGAAAGCCTTACTACACCGAATATAAATTTTTGATAGATTTAGGTTGAGTGCATCATGATTTATCTGCACACAGCCACTATTCTGGCACTGCTTTAAATTAATTGCTCAAAAAATTTAACTTTAGTTAAGTTCCGAAAAATCCGAAAAGAAGAAGTTGGAGAACAAAGGAGACAGTGCTGTTTGGTTAACGATTGTTGTTGAGAGTAGAGAATTTATGGGAATTTATTTAGAATAATATTGAGCAAAATCAGTATTATTGCTTAGAATGACTTTAATTAATACTCAACAATTTCACGCTTTAGCTAACGCGATCGGAACTTTTTTGTTTATTCTGGCGTTCTTATGGGCAATTTGGTTTGCTTCCCGTATGGACTAAGTTAGAATAATTGCCAATCACGAGAACTCAATCTTTTAAGTCGCTCTAATCGTCTATTAAAATAGCTATCATCCAATCTCGACCAACAGTGAACTGCTGCTGCATTAATATTAATCGACCAAACCCAAATATGAGCCGTTTGTGTCCAAGCTTGTAAAGATTCCCATTCTTCGCGAGTCAAGCTTTGTACTTCACTATATCCTCTGAAAAAAGCATCACGAGTTTGGCGACTAATTCCCGCGCTCATCGATACTTGTAAAAATTTCCCTAGATCAAAAGCACGCCAACCATAACCACACTGATCGAAATCAAATAGGGTAATTTGATGCTCGCGAGTAAAGTGAACATTTCCACTGTGGGGATCGCCCCAACAGATACTCCAGAAAGGTTCTTGTTGGGGTATATTTCCGACTTGGCATTTGATTTTTGCGATCGCGTTTTCCAAATAAGCCATGTCTTCGATTCTATTTTGAAGAAAGGGTGCGATTATACGTAATGATTCGTCTAATAAATATTCTGTAGTCAAAGGCTGACGCTGGACATTAGTTTTAAATTTACTGCCTATTTTATGTAGTTGTCCCAGAGTTTTTCCTAGAGTTTGACTTTGGTTAATATTCAAATCTCCCAAAGGTATGGTTCCTGGTGCGTAGGGAAATAAAGCAGCATAGCGATCGCCTTCTAAAGCAGGAATTGTTACCAAAAGCTCTCCATCTCTAGTATAGAGAGGGTAGGCTACAGGCAGACAATTACGATGCAAAAAATCAAGTAACTCTAGCTCAAATTGCACATCTGACTGAGAACGCCAATGATGATGAGATACTCTTAGAACATAAGATTTTTGGCAGGTTTCCACCAAATAAATATCACTAAGTCCACGATGCCAGAGCAGACAGTTAGTCACAGCATCAAGATTATACTGTGACACTACATCATTGACTAATGCTTGAGGAGCAAGAGTAGAATAAATAACAGGAAATGTATCTCGCTTCACCATCAAAAGCTAGAAATTTCTGAGTAAAAAAATAAAACAATAGCTCAGTCTACAATCTCTAAGATAGTCTCTTCACAGAATAAAATAAGTAACCATATATACTTTTATGCAAGAATGCCGTATTTTTTCTAGCCCACCATAGCACTGCCTGTACCTTGGAACATCAACCAAGACAAGAAAAAATTAGCAATAAAAATAGCTAGTAAAGCCGTTACCACTGCGGTGGTTGTAGATTGTCCTACTCCCTTGGCACCACCTGTAGTAGTCAATCCCCAGCTACAACCAATAATTGAAATTAAAGCCCCAAATACTATCGCCTTGAGAACAGCACTGACTAAATCCCAAACTTGGACAAAATTCTGTACAGAATCGAGAAAGAGTACCTGTGAAATACCGTATAAACTATTGGAAATAATCAGACCCCCTAACATCCCAGTAATTAGAGAAATAATTGTCAAAAGAGGCAGCATAAAACAGCAAGCCAAAACACGGGGTAATACTAAATAATCAATGGGATCGGTTTTGAGAATATAAAGAGCATCAATTTGTTCAGTCACTTTCATGGTACCAATTTCGGCTGCAAAAGCCGAACCGACTCTTCCCGCAATTACCACCGCAGTTAAAACAGGAGCCAACTCCCTAGTCAGAGCCAGAGCCAACACTCCTCCTACCGCTTGTCCTGCACCAAAATAAATAAATTCTCTAGCAACTTGAATTGTGAATACCATACCCACAAAAGCAGCAGTCAACACGGCTATTCCTAAAGAGTCAGGTCCTACTGCTGCCATTTGCTCCAGAGTGTTATTACGATTAATCTTAGCTTTCAACAAATGCACCAGTGTTTGTCCAGCCAAAAAGATAGCTGAGATCGCCCGTTGTAGCCAACGGTTCAGTCCACTATTGAGTTTTACAGTACTAGGCATTAGCTTTTGCTCTTTTGTGATTTTTTTGCTCAGAAACTATCCCACATCCAAAAATGCTTATCCTCAGATGTCGGTTTTTTAGCTCACGATAAGACATTGTAGCCCAAAGCTTCCAAATCAAAGTCAATTGCCTATTCTTCACTTTTGTCAATGCGGAATCTTTCTACAGAAGATAATAAATCTCGGGCAATACTAACTAAACTTTGTAGTGAACCAGCTACCCTTTGAGATTCTTGAGAAGTGGCTTGTGCTGTCAATTCTACGGATTGCATAACTTGTGCCACAGCACGGGAATTCTCTCTTTGTTCTACCGTATCTGCTGTAATAGAACGGACTAAAGTATCAATCCGATTAGATACTTGAATGATATCTTCTAGGGCGGTTTTGGCTTGTTCCGCTCTATCGGTAACGTCGATAACCTCCTGAATCCCTTCTTCCATGGCTGTCATTACTGACCCAGTTTCACTTTGAATTTGTAATACAATCTGCTCAATCTCTTTCAAAGATTTACCTGACCTATCTGCCAACTGGCGCACCTCGTCTGCAACTATCGCAAAACCACGACCAGCTTCACCAGCTTTGGCTGCTTGAATTGAAGCATTAAGTGCTAATTGGTTAGTACGTTCGGCAATTTGGGAGATTAACAGCACAATTTTCGAGATTTCTTGAGATGCTTCTGCTAGTCTCTTTACCTTGCGAGCAGTTTCTGATACAGTTTCTCGAATTTGGAAAATTCCTGCTACCGTACTTTCTACCGCTTTACCCCCTTTAAGTGCTGTTACAGAAGAGGAACGGGCTACTTCTTCTGCTTCACGAGCATTTTCTGCTACCCTCTCAATCGACTCAGTCATCATTTGTACCGAGTTGAGAGTCACCGCTAATTCTTCCGCCATACGCAACGCTTCACTAGATTGGTTACGGGCAAATAATTCACTATCAGTAGAACTTTTGTTTACTTGTTCTGCTGCTTGTTTTACTTGTCTAACAATTTCCCTCAAGCTTTGGATGGTTAAGTTAAAAGCATCTGCAACCGCACCTAATACATCGGCAGTAACTGTAGCTTGTACTGTTAAATCCCCTCTAGCTGCTCCTTCTACATCATCTAGTAAGCGGATAACTTGGCGTTGTAAATCTTCTTTTGCTTGTTCGGTTTCTTCTGCTCTTCTTTGGGCTTCTTGGGTGGTAGTTAAAATCACCCTGGTCATGCGATTGAACCCGCTTGCTAAACGCCCTAATTCATCCTGAGAATAAATTGTAGCCTTAGCATTTAAATTCCCTTGATAAACATCTTCAAATTGGCTTTGGAGGTTTTTAGTAGATTTTTCTACCTGTTTGGTGATCACTTTCCCTAAAGACATAGATGTGGCAAAGCTACTAGCACCAGCTACTAGAGACATTAATGCCCCAGCTTTCATAGCCAACATCCAGTTATTCTCTTCTGAGTCTTTGGTTAAGAAACCAATACCTGCTATGCCCAAGCCTAATACTGCGATCGCAGATACTACTCCCGTGACACAAGCAGTAGTAAATTGCTTTTGACCCATAGGAGAATTAGCCAGGGTTCCTAAAAATCCTGACTGAACTTCTACCGTTGGTTCAACTATCTCAGAATCTAAAACTTGCTCCCCACTGTTCTGATTCTCAGATTGTATATCATTTACATTAAGTAGGTCGGATTCTTGCTCTTCCTGTACCAAGGATGAGGCTTCTGGAGTAGCAGGACTAAAGTCTTCAGCCACATTAAACAAACCAGTGTCGGGAAGACCTTGTTCTAATTCCTCTAAATCAAAAAAGCTACTATCAATTTCATCAAAATCTAATTCATCCTGATAGTCTAATCCATCTTGTCCCGAAGAGTCACTAATGTTGAAACTGCCGGAATTTTCTATAGTATAGGATTCTGTTAAAACTGTATCTATCTCAAAGTCTGAATCGTCTTCAAATTCAGAAAAATTATTATTTTCTTGATAGTTGCCTTCAGCAAAGCTGTTGTTATCGATATTTTCATCAAAAGATTGAGAAAGTAAATCTTCTTCTTCATCATCCGAATCAACCATAAACCTCGGGCTACTATATGCCGACTTACCGTTATTGTAGTTACTTACATTATCATCATCAATTGCTGTCTCAAAGGATTCGTTATCATTGGATGGATCGGAAAAATCATCTTCCTCCTCTTGTGAATATGATTGAGCAAAAGGGTCTGAACTATGATTAGAATCTAGGTCATCAAGATCGTCATCTTCTAAACTGAACGGATTATCAAATGTCTCATCTGAATCTAAATTCTGGTCGCTTTGGGAGGGTTCATCTGTCTCATCTAAGATAAATTCGTCAATATCTTCACTAAAGTCAAACTCTTCCCATTCGTCCGAGTCAGATTGATCATAATCTGAGCCAGAGGCTTCAAATTGTTGCTGTAACTGCTCAATTTGTTCGATTCCTTTAGCTGCTAGGTCGAGCAAATCTTGATCTTCGCTTAAGCTTAATACGGTTTCATATTGTTGTTGCGCTGTTTCATAATTTTGAAACCCGTAGTATATATGACCCCTTAGCAGCAGCACATTAGGATTATCAGGAAACTCTGACACTAGATTATCGATAATATCGGCAGCTTGTGTCAAATTCCCCTGTAAATATTCTTTTTCTGCTTGGGCGTATTCCTGTGAATAATTAGTTCCTGATGCCATTTTTTTTCAACTTAATTGAATTTATTTTGGGAAGTCGTAATGAGACTGATTAGCTTTGCTCCTCAATGGCTGTTAAATGATTAATTTTATATAACATTATCTATAGGTATTTACTTAGTAAGTCAGTATAAGTTTTAACAGATATTATTGAGGTTTCGATATATTTTGATTAGGCAGCCCATCTCGCAGAACGAAGTATTTTAGGAGAATCTAGGAGATATAACGGTTGATTTTCCGATTTTTCTTGCCATTGACCCAAAACAAAGGGAGCCATAGTATCAGGTAGATCGCTGGTGGTTTTCAGATGTTCGATATCTAACCAATCCATATCTCCTATTGATTCAATTGCTAAACCTAATACTTGGTCTTGAGTTTCAATAGCAATTACTGGAATTGTTGGTCTATCTGAATTTACAGATTTTGATTCTCCTAAAAATTGACCCAAATCTGCTACCCAAATAATTTTCCCTCTTAAATTAATTGTTCCCAAAAGCAAAGGAGAAGCATTGGGAATGGAGGCAATATCATCGGGGGCTTGTTGGGTCACTTCTGCAATACCTGTTGCAGGTAAAGCGAATTCTTTGCCAGAAGCTAGATAGAATCTCAAATGAAGCTCACCTTCAGGATTTTCTAAAGTGTGAAGCCCTAAAGAGAGTTCTTCCTCATTTCCAGTAAAGGGGTCTGGATTTGTAACCATAGGTTCTAGTTGGATTTGTTGATCGTAAGTTGCTATTGAATTTGAATCCGCAAATACTCAATAGTTGATAGAATTAGGATCTGAGTAGCTGTTTGATTGTGCCGATTAATTCTACTGGTTGAAAAGGTTTAGCGATGTAAGCATCAGCTCCCTGTTTCATTCCCCAGTAACGATCAAACTCTTCCCCTTTGGATGAACACATTACTACTGGTACATTTTGGGTTTTAGGATCGGATTTTAGACGACGACATAGTTCATAACCGTTCATTCGTGGCATGACAATATCCATTACTACAATGTCGGGGCTAAATTTTTCTAGATGTTCCAAAGCTTCTACTCCGTCACAAGCTACGGCAACTTTGAGACCGCTTCCTTTGAGTAAATCTGAAATCATCTGTCTTTGTGCCAAACTATCTTCCACGATTAGAACTTTGCTCATAACACGCTTTGCTGCAAAAATTCATACTTGCTGATCTAAAGTTTACTTTGTTGTCAATATGACTTGTTAGATATGGATGAAAAAAATCAAGTTTTTTCTGAATCTTTTACAGTCATTTATTTTAAATTAGTCTATTTTCTTGACCATCATTAATTTCAACGTTAATTGTTGTTCATTTATCTAAGCCTTGTGGATATTACTGGCATTTTTTAAGTGATTCTACAGAGGACAGCCTCAAAACTCCTGACGGAGATAAAAATAAGAATCAGCCAAGTAAAGTTCCTTAGACCATTAAATTAAGAGATATGTAAGACACAATTATATGCTTTATTATCTCTCTGATTCAGAATATACTCTACATTTTACTCAATTGCCACATTGTAAGGTTAGATAATTTTAAAATCCCTTGGCAACCAATTCTGATGGTGGTTATGCTAGTTGTATAAAATATTTGAGTTTTGGCTAAATTGTTCAAATGACTAGTAAAATCCTTAATCAAAGAATCATCATACCCACAGGAATAGCTGCTTTTAGAGCTGTTTGCGATCGCTACTAAGGAAAGGAAATTAATGCAGTTAAAATATTACATTGAAATATACAAAAGTCTTTGAGCTACCAAGAAAAAATAAATTTGTTCTAGTTTTGGTCTAATAAAACACAAGAGGGTTGCAAGAGTGCGGTATTTGGCAGAAGTTCAAAAACAGAGTAAAGGATTTATGGGCGGGGTTGAGACAAAACTCAAACTTCTGGCTAATCAACGGAATGATCGTAGTTGGAGTACTATATCTGGTAACGAATTTGTTGAAGTTGAAGATGTAGGCAATTTGGGGGAAGGTGCTTTAATTATTGCTGATATAGTTAATCGACAAGTTAAAGGCAAACTGGAAACAGCCTCTAAAGAAATTATCGGAGTATTACAGGGATTCTCCCGACTACAAGAAAAAACTAAAACTCAAGAAGAAGAAATTCAAGTTTGGAAAGAATCTTTAACCATCCAAAGCGAAGAATTGAGTAACCGAGAAATCGAAATAGAATCTCGTTTAGAACAATTAGAAACGATGGAGGAAGAACAAGAAAAAATCAACCAAGCGAGAGAAGAAGCTGAGAAAATTCGTGCTGAATTTCAAGCCAAAAGTCAAGAATTAGAAACAGCTTGGGAACAACTGCAAGGGGAAAAAAATTCTTTGGAGCAGCGAATCAAGGATAATAGAGTCCTTGACGAAGCACAAGTTAATCAATTACAAAGCTTACTAAATTCTTTATCATCAAGTAATAATTCTTCTGATTTACTGAAAGAAAAACTTGGTTCAGTATTTAATGGTGTTAATAGTCAACAAGAATATTTTGATCAACACTGGCAAAAATTAGAGCTATATAAAAAAGATATTCAACAATATAAAGATAGTGCAACTCAATATGATACGGAATTAAGCAATATAAAACAAAAATTAGATTTAGGAATTAAATCCTTAGAAGAAGCTAAAAACCAAAAACTGCTTTCGGAGAATTCTCTTAATAGCAAGCGAGAAATTTTATCCGTATTTTCGTTACAAGAGAAATCTTATAATGAAATGCAAGAATCTTTCTCTCTGTTAGGTATTGAATCATCGGATGTGGATTTATCACAAAAAATTAATTTAGATGATTTAGAAAATATGCCATTGCCAGAATTAGAAGCTCTCATTAATAATCTTCAGAAAGATTTAGAAAAAGTAGCTCGATTTGTTAATGAGCAAGAAGAAGAATTGAGTTGGCAATGTGAAGAGGTAAAAAACTTAGAAGCTAAAATCAAGAAAGCTAGTGAATTTGACCGTTTAAGTCTTGAACAAGAGTTATCTGAAGAAAAAGAAGCTCAAGAAATGCTACACGAAACTTTAGTGGGACAGCGTCGCTCTCTTAAGGAAAGACATGAAATTTTAATGCAGCATTCGCGAGTTTTAAAGCGTCGCCAAGGAATAGTTGATTTAGATGCTGAATTAACAACAATAAATTTAGACCCGATAAAAGCTAATTTATCCCAACAACAACAAGCATTAGAACAACAGCAAGAACAAATTAATCAAGAAATAGCAGAAACCAAGCAAGTTCTTCAAACCTTAGAACAAGAGTTTCAACAACAAACTCTTGAATGTGCCAAAATAGAACATGAATTGCAAGAAAAACAGCAAAGTTATCAAGAAATTCAGGCATTGATTACTAATCTAGAGGGGCAAATTTCTTTTTACGAAGAAAACTTACAACCTCTGCAAGATAGTTTAAATATAATTAGGCAGAACTCAGAACAAATAGAATCCTTAATAGCTACAGAGCTTGAACTTAGTCATAGTCAAATACTATCTGATATAGATGAAATTATGAAAGAATTAGTGGGTACTGTTGGTGTATCTTAAGCAGTTGGACAAAATTAATTTTCTAGTTGAGATAGAGAACAGGTAAAAAGAAATGTTTAATTAATTCTGTCTAAGTACTTAACTGGAGTTTAGACTAAATTTCAGTGGATGAGTAAAACTAATTTGATATTCGGTGGAGCCAAAAATATTTTCTTGACTGAAGGGAGTACTAGCTTCGGTTATAATACCATTGCTGTTGACTTTCGCTCTCTACCCCAAATGCGACAGTTGGGTTATGCTGTTGTTTTTGATGCAACTCATAGCGTAGAGATGCCAGGAGGAAAAGAAGATAAATTAGGAGGACAACAGCAGTTTGTAATGGATAAAATATCTTCTGATAATCTCGTTAAGTTTTCTCAAGTAAAGCTTCTTGCCCTAGATGTAGATGGAGTTCTCACCGATGGTGGGCTTTACTATAACGAAACTGGTGAAGAATTGAAAAAGTTTAATGTCAAAGATGGGTTAGGATTAAAACTCTTGATGCAGAAGGGTATAGAAGTCGCAATTATAAGTTCTAGCAGTGCCAAAGCTACTTTACATCGAGCTGAACGCCTTGGCATTAAATATGTGTTTATTGGTATTGAGGATAAATTAATTAAACTTAGGGGATTATGTCTGGAGTTGGGACTAGAGTTAAATCAGGTTGCTTATATGGGAGATGATTCAGTCGATTTACCTGTAATGAGAGCAGTGGGTTGTCCTGTTGCCGTGGCAGATGCCATGCCCAAAAATCAGGATGTGGCAATATATATTACTGAAAAAAAAG
>JASJDF010000111.1 GCA_030065715.1 Xenococcaceae cyanobacterium MO_188.B19
CCAGACAGAATTTAGATTGGTTAATTTTTTCTAGCAAAGATCGTTTTTCGTTTTGGCAACGTATAGGTAGAGTTGGACGAGTTTTAGGTAAATCAGAAACAAATATTCCATCACAAGCAATTGTTTATTTATCAGAGAAAGCTTGGGATGAAAAGATTACTTCTCTCGATACATCTGGAGGAAGAAAAGCACTTAAACAAACATTAAATAATTTAGCTTGTTTAAATCGTCCTTTCTTAGACATTTATTGGCGTTCCGAAGCCTTTTTAGAAATTGCTCGTCCCCTATTAGAAATAGAAAGCTTATTAGACAATTTACCTGCTATTAAATTTATTGAAGAATTATATGAAACAATGCGGTCGCTTTGGGGAGGTAAGCATAATTGGAATTATTATCGCTATCGAATGAAAGTTTTACAAGGTGCAGAACATATTGCCAAAACTCCAGCAAAAGAACTAAAAAAACAATGGAAATATATCAAAGGTGGACAAGCTTTTGTCAAAACTTTTATCAAAGTGTATTCACCTGAAGATGTCCAATTAATTAAACAAGGTAAAACAAAAATAGAACAATATGAAAAGCTATTTAAAGAAAATCTCGAACAAGCCCAAAAATTAAAACAGTTTGCCAAAATTTATACTGCTAGTTATACTCCGATATTTCAATTTAGAGATAGTTTATTTGAAAATGTAAAAATTTACGACCCAAAAGGTTTTTTATTAGATGAATCTGATGAAACAATTCTAGACCCCATACATTTACTTCGATATTATGAATTTGCTCAAAATAAAGATTCTATCGAAATAATAGCTAGAGCCAAAGAAATTTATCAATTAGAATTCAATCTGCGTTTTTTTGGTACTGTTGAAGAATTTAAAAATACCAAACTAAATCAACTTACTGCTTGGGAAAATTGTCATATTACCAGAAAAATAAATAATGCGATCGCCCCTATAGCCTTATTATCTGAAATAGAAAAACAGTTAATACCAGGAATAATTATTTCTACTATCGCTAACCAGGGCATAATTATTCAATTAAAAAAACAAGGAATAGCCTCTTTTCCTATTACAGTTTCTTGCAATGATTTTGAGAAACAATATAGCTTTTTTCCTAGTTTATCTGGAATTCTCGCGATCGCAATGTATGGGAAAAGCCTTAAACTCCCCGACGGAGAAGATTTCTATATTATCTAGTTGACTAAATTTATTCTAATTCTTGCACAATTAAAAATGCCCTACAGTCTTGTCTTAAACTTACTTCCACTATCCCCCATATCTCCAAGCTACTCCCAAGGAAAACACCTTCACGCCTTATTCCTTAATATAGTAAGCTATTGCGATCGCGATCTTGGAGACTACTTACACAATCAAAAAACCAACAAAGCTTTTACTATCTCACCTTTACAGGTTTTAGGAGACAAAAAGTCCCCCTTTACTAAGGGAGGATTTAGGGGGGATCGAATCCAATATCAACACAAAAAACCGATACCTGTTAACACTCCCTGTTGGTGGCGCATATCCTTGCTAGATGAAAGCCTATTCGGCAAATTAACTCAACTGTGGCTGAATATCAATCCCGAAAAACCTTGGCATTTGGGTAGTGCAGATTTAAAGATCGCCAGTATCCTAGGTACATCCCAACCTAACCAACCTTGGGCTAATGCTATTCCCTACAATCGCCTCTACGAAGAAGCTTCCAAGACCAATAATAAATTTACCTTTTCCTTTGCGACTCCCACAACTTTTGGGAAGGGAGAATATGATAACTCCTTACCCACTCCTGAAAGTATTTTTAGAAGTCTCCGTAAACGTTGGAATAACTATAGTTCAATAGAAATCCCAGAATTAGCTTTAGAATCTTTATTTCCCAGTTATTTTAAGATTCGCACTGAAGTAATCAGGGACTATAGCAAAAGCAAATTCATTGGTTGTGTTGGTGATATTAGCTATCAGGCTTTTGGGAATATCGATCCTCAACAAATCAAATATCTCAACACCTTAGCTGATTTCGCCCTTTATTGTGGCATGGGAAAAAAGACCACTATGGGAATGGGAATGGTAAGAAGAATTAACGATTAAATGCAATGATCATAAATCAAGAAGAAAATTACGTACCAATAGCAGCCTTAAATCATTATGCTTACTGTCCCCATCGCTGTTGGAGAATGTTTTGTGCGGGAGACTTTATTGATAATCATTACACTATCGAAGGAACGAGTTTACATGAAAGAGTTCACACAGTCAGCCAAGAAAATCGACAAGATACCTGGCAAGTAAGAGCAATTTGGCTTAAGTCACAACAATACGGACTTATTGGTAAATCAGACTTAATTGAAATCGAAAAAGGTGAATTTTATCCTGTGGAATACAAGCGTGGTAAAAGAGACGATTGGAGTAATGATGCGTTGCAAGTCTGCGGACAGGCTTTATGCTTAGAAGAAATGACTGGGTTATCTGTCACTACTGGCTATGTCTATTATGCCCATTCCCATCAACGTCAGCCAGTAACAATAGACAGAAATTTACGAAAAAAAGCGATCGCTATAATCTCAGATATTAAAACTATGATGATAACTGGCAATATACCACCACCAGTTTATAAGCCACGCTGCAAGGGTTGTAGTCTCTATTCTTGTTGTCTCCCCCAAGCAGCTAACAAGGTAAAGCGTTATAGAGAATAGGTGACAGGGTATAGATTTGATAGGAGAAAATCATGGGAACAGTTTATATTACTCAAGAATACGATTCATTTATTGGTAAAACGGATGAAAGACTTACGGTAAAAGCTGACAAGAAAAAATTATTAGACATTCCATTAATCAAAATTGATGGTTTGGTAATTATGGGACAAGCTGCTATATCTCCCGCCATAATCAATGAACTGCTAGAAAGAAAAATTCCTCTGAGTTTTGTCACGGCAACAGGAAGATATAAAGGTTGTTTACAACCAGAATTAACCAAGAATATTTTTGTTAGAAAAGCACAGTGGTTGGCTGCGGGAGAAACCGAAACCGCGATTCATTTAGTTCGTGGTTTTGTCAGAGGAAAATTAAAAAACTATCGCAATCTCCTAATGCGTCGTCGTCGAGAATATCCTGAACTTAATTTGGATACAGCAATTACAAAATTAGAACAAGCCATAGAACCAATAGATTCAACTAGTAATATAGATTCATTAAGAGGATTAGAAGGCGCAGGAAGTGCAGCATATTTTGGTTGCTTTAATCGACTCTTAAGAAATCCTAATTTTGAATTTCAATCTCGTGTTCGTCGTCCACCAACCGATCCTGTTAATTCTTTGCTAAGTCTTGGTTACCCATTACTGCGCCATGATGTTCAAAGTGCAGTAAACATAGTTGGATTCGATCCTTATTTGGGCTATCTTCATTATCAAAGATATGGTAGACCATCTCTAGCTTTAGATTTGATGGAAGAATTTCGACCATTAATTGTTGATGCGATGGTTTTAAATGCTATCAACAAGGAAAAATTATCTCCCGATGATTTTATTTGCGAACCTATTAGTAATGCTGTTTCTTTGACTAGGGAAGGATTAAAAATATTTCTCCGTCTTTACGAACAAAAGAAGCAATCCACATTTAAACATCCAGTTTTTAAACGTCAGTGTACTTACCAGGAAGCATTTGAGATTCAAGCTAGACTGATAGCCAAATACCTGATGAAAGAAATTGATAAATATCCCCCACTGATTTTAAAGTAATATTATGTTTGTCATCGTTAGCTACGATATATCTGAAGACAAACGACGCACCAAAATCCATGATATTCTCAAATCTTATGGACAATGGATGCAATATAGTTTGTTTGAATGCGATTTGACTAAAACTGAATATTCTAAATTGCGTTCGCGTCTTAACAAGATTATTGATTCTGAAACAGATAGCATTCGTTTTTATTTTCTCTGTAGCTGTTGTCAGAATAAAATAGAACGCATTGGTGGCGAAGCAATCCGAGATAACAGTATTTTCTTTGTTGAGTGAAATATTCATATTTGCGCGGAAGGGTAGGTGTAGAAAATGCCTAAAACTGAAAAATATCTGAATCCTAGATAGAATAAGACTTGCAATATGTTGGAAACAGTAAATCTACCGCGCACTATACAGGATAAGCTTTTCGGGCTTTTTGCCTCTATTTTTCTGCTGCTTTGTGGTAGGATTTCGTTAGTACCGCGCAAATGTACCTTGAAAACTAAATATATCAATAGTTTTGAAGTTCCGCAGTTTAAACTACTAATAATTCCTATGAGGAATTGAAACGAAACTACAGATCAATACGGTGTAGCCTCGGTAATTGTTTAAACTACTAATAATTCCTATGAGGAATTGAAACTTCCCAATTCATTTCGTTCAGCATAAGATACTATGGTTTAAACTACTAATAATTCCTATGAGGAATTGAAACTTTATCTCGGAACAGCTTACCCTTATCACCGCGAGTTTAAACTACTAATAATTCCTATGAGGAATTGAAACAAAGCTGCCATTGCTGTTGCTAATTCTGTAAAACGGTTTAAACTACTAATAATTCCTATATTGAGAAAAATATTAATTTTACAGATATATTGCCTTTTATTAGGTAATCTTATTCTATTGCTACTAAATTCGGTGTGAGGCGAAATTATTTTCATGCGAGTTTTATTACTGTATCCTCGGTTTCCCAAAAGTTTCTGGTCTTTTGAAAAAACTTTAGCCTTGGTGGATTGTCAAGCTTTATTACCACCCCTAGGCTTAATCACAGTAGCAGCAATTTTTCCTCAAGAATGGGACTATCAACTAGTAGATCGCAATATTGAAGAAGTTACTGATGAGCAATGGGAATGGGCAGAATTAGTAGTTTTATCGGGTATGATCGTCCAGAAAGATGATTTACTAGCGGGAATCAAAGAAGCAAAAGTCCGAGGTAAAGCAGTAGCTGTAGGAGGTCCTTATGCCACTTCCTTACCTGATGAAGTTGAAGAAGCAGACTACTTGATTTTAGATGAAGGAGAAATCACTGTTCCCTTATTTTTAGAAGCCCTAGCAAGAGGGGAAACCCAAGGTAAATTTAGGAGTGAAGAAAAAGCAGATGTTACCCAAACTCCAGTACCTCGCTACGATCTACTCAAATTAGATGCCTATGACAATATGTCGGTGCAGTTTTCCCGTGGTTGCCCCTTTCAGTGTGAATTTTGCGACATCATTGTTCTTTATGGGCGTAAGCCTCGCACCAAAAGCCCTCAACAACTTATTGCAGAACTAGAATACATTTACAATCTCGGTTGGCAAAAGGGTGTTTTTATCGTCGATGATAATTTCATTGGCAATAAGCGCAATGTTAAGTTGCTTCTCAAAGAATTAAAAGTTTGGATGGAAGAAAAAAATTATCCTTTTACTTTCGACACAGAGGCATCAGTAGATTTAGCCAAAGACCCAGAATTACTGGAATTAATGGTTGATTCGGGCTTTAAAAAAGTTTTTCTTGGTATTGAAACGCCTGACGAATCTAGTCTAGCTCTAACTCAAAAATTCCAAAATACTCGTAACCCCCTAACTGACTCTGTAGATACAATAACTAAGGCTGGTTTACAGGTTATGGCTGGTTTTATTATTGGGTTTGATGGTGAAAAAGCTGGGGCAGGCGATCGCATTGTCCGTTTTGTGGAACAAACTGGTATTCCTATGGCAATGTTTAGTATGCTCCAAGCCCTACCCAACACTGCTTTATGGCATCGTCTAGAAAAAGAAGGCAGACTCCTCAACCAAGAAGGAAACATTAATCAAACAACCCTGATTAATTTTGTACCAACTCGCCCGATTGAAGAAATTGCCAGGGAATATGTTGATAGTTTTTGGCGACTTTATGATCCTGAAGTTTACCTAGATCGAGTATTTAATTACTTTATGAAGTTAGGTATCCCTAGATATTATCGCAAACGCAGAATGGACTCTAAGTCTATTGTTGCCCTACTGACTATTTGCTGGCGACAGGGGGTAGTTCGTTCCACACGATGGAAGTTTTGGTACAATCTCAGCCAAGTTGTTAAACGCAGTCCTCGACTCCTTACCTCTTATTTTATTGTTTGTTCTTATCTGGAACACTTTACGGAATATCGACAAATAGTCAGAGACAAAATTAACGCTCAACTTGCTGCTCATATAGCAACTAGTAAGGAGAAAGAAGAAGTTTCTAAAATTACAGTGAACAATAAAGTGGCATAACTGCTCACTGTTAACTACTAACTACTAACTACTAATTGTTTTAAGTTGGAATAGCCTCTCCCGGACGTAGTTTTGACCATTTTCCAGGTTCTTTGAGAAAACTATTGCAACCTACTACGTCCCATTCCATTTCAATTCCCTCATCGGTGGTACGAATATTAACATTAATAGTAGGCTCCTGAGCTTCAAAGTCTGGATTATCGGTAAGATGGGGTTGTTGGTGTTGACCTTCTACAGCGTGATAAGTTTCACAGCGATCAACAAAGTAACAGTTAACACAAATACACATAACTTTGACCTAATGGTGCTTTATTGTTAATGTACCTCGGATTGATCTATAGTTAGAAGTTTGTTTAATTGATATTTACTAATTGATGAGTTTAAAAACTACTAATTTATCTCTAGCCATTCCTGCTCTGCCTTTTGATGTACAGTTTTTACCACCACACACTTGTTTAGTGGGAGGTGTAGTTAGAGATGCTTTCTTGGAAAGAAAAGGTAGTTATTTAGATCTAGATTTTGTAATACCAGAAAATTCTATTGAAACCGCCAAACGTATCGCTCGTCATTATGATGGAGGATTCGTAATCTTAGATCAAGCTAGACAAATTGCACGGGTAGTATTTCCCCAAGCAACTCTCGATTTTGCCCTACAAGAAGGAGACTGTTTAGAAACAGATTTAAAAAGAAGAGATTTTACCATTAATGCGATCGCATATGATGTAAGAGAACAAAAAATTATCGATCCTTTGGGGGGAATTCAGGATTTAGAACAAAAAATTATTAGAATGATCTGTGCAGAGAATCTACAAGATGATCCTCTGCGATTATTGCGGGGCTATCGTCAAGCTGCCCAGCTAAACTTTACTATCGAATCAGAAACCAGAAAAACTATTCAGTCTCTTGCTAGTTTATTAGGCAAGATGGCAGCAGAAAGAGTCCAAACTGAACTAAACTATCTTTTAGCTTGTTCTCTGGGCAATACTTGGCTCAAATCGGCTTGGGAAGATGGCTTAATCACTCTTTGGTTTAATCATGTGGATCATAATACCATCGCGGAATTAGAAGCTGTGGAAGAAACTGGTCGTCTTTTAACTGTCAATTATCCTGGTTTTGGCGATCGCTGTAATCAATGGTTAGCTTTAGCAAAACTCGCTACTCTAGTTGCTTCTGATATTTCCACCGCAGAATTAGAATTAGAAAGACTAAAATACTCTCGTTCCCATATTCGCACCGTATTAGGAACAATCAAAAGCCTCAATTACTTAGCAACTTTAACTGACTTGATGAGTTTGAGAGAACAATACTTTTTCTTTTTGGAAGTCAAAAAAATCTTTCCCATTATTGCAGTAAAAGCGATCGCAAAAGGTATAGACGAATCTATTATTATTCCTCTAGTAAAAAGATATCTCAATCCTAACGATCCTGTGGCTTATCCTAAACCCCTAGTAACTGGTAATGATTTAATTCGTGAACTAGATCTTAAGCCATCCCCTATCATTGGAACTCTTCTAACAGAAATTAATGTTGCCCACATAGAAGGTAAGATTACTAACGCCAGTGAAGCTATAGAATTTGCGAGCAAATTCTACTAGGAATTGATGTACTCTCCCGTTACTAAAGATGAATAGTATTATCCACAAGATCTTCTCAATAGCGATCGCAAGTAAAAAATAGTTACAAAAAGGAAACTCAAGTTAATATAAATACATATCTTTTAACTTAACTTAACTTTTTGCCCTACCATGACTTTCACCTCAACTTTACCCAAAAAGCTGTGGCTTTCTTGCCTATGGCTCTTGACTATTAGCTTTATCTTTTTGACCATCGGTTTTCCTGCCCAAGCTTTAGAGTCAGAAAATAATTCTTATTTCATCAAATCAATCGAAAAAGATAAAGTACTAGTAGTTTCGCCCAACTTTAGAGGAGAATTAACTCAAACTAGCTTACTCCCTTCTTTAACAGAGATTAGCGAAAATTACTATATCAAAGCTACTAAATCAATCCAAGCTGAAAAACTCAATGGTAAATTAGTTCCTGGTTTAGTAGTTTATGTAGAATCCAAAACTGAGGATTTAAAATCAAATACAATGTTAGCCAATAATTATTAAAAATCTCTGTTTTCTAGATTGATTTTCATATAATTACGATTGCTGTTTTCCCAAAAAAAGATAAGTTTTAATCCCTCTATTTCTGAATTAAAAATTTAATTCAGAAATAGAGGGCTATTATTTGTGACTTCTACTAGTGAACTAAATGCGTAATAATTTAGATTACAGCCAATTTCAATACAATGTCTAATACTCATTCTTCTGCTTGCTGCGATCATGACCATAGCCATAGTGAATCTATTTTAGGTCGAGAACTTATCCCATTCGGTATTGCAATAGTTTTATTTCTGATTGGATTAATTTTTAATCAGCCTTTACATAATACTCCTGGCTCGATCGCGGAATATTTGGTTTTGATTCCTGCTTACTTAATTAGTGGTTGGACGGTTTTAACTAGTGCTGGGCGTAATATTTTACGGGGTAAAGTATTTGATGAAAACTTCTTAATGACGATCGCAACATTAGGGGCGGTGGCGATTCACGAATTACCTGAAGCAGTAGCAGTAATGCTATTTTTCCAGATTGGGGAGTTGTTTCAAGGTGCAGCAGTTGGGCGATCGCGCAAATCGATTAAATCACTGTTAGAAGTGCGTCCTAATAAAGCTAATCTCATTGTTCCAGGGGAAATTGTAGAAGTTGCACCAGAACAGGTAAAAGTTGGGGATATTATTGCCATCAAGCCAGGGGAGAAAGTACCTTTAGATGGGGAAATACTAGCAGGTAGTTCCCAGATGGATACTTCCCCACTGACAGGGGAATCTGTACCGCGAACAGTAAGGGAAGGGGATACTATCTTAGCAGGGGCGATTAATCAGACAGGTAGTTTAACGGTTCGAGTTACTAAACTATTTACGGATTCTTCTATCGCTAAAATTCTCGATTTAGTAGAACACGCCAGCAGTAAAAAAGCTCCCACAGAAAAATTTATTACTCGCTTTGCTCGTTACTACACTCCTATAGTAGTGTTTTTATCTCTAGCTGTTGCTATTATCCCACCTCTGTTGATTCCTGGTGCAACTAGCGAACAATGGGTTTACCGAGCTTTAGTTTTGTTAGTAATATCCTGTCCCTGTGGATTGGTTATTAGTATTCCCCTGGGTTATTTTGGTGGGGTTGGTGGTGCAGCTAAAAGGGGAATTTTAGTTAAAGGTGCGACTTTCTTAGATGCTTTAACCGATGTTAAAACCGTTATCTTTGATAAGACGGGAACCCTTACTGAAGGGGTATTTGAAGTTAGTCAAATATGTCCCTATAATGCTTATGGAGAACAGGAATTATTAACCCTAGCTGCGATCGCAGAATCTCAGTCTAATCACCCGATAGCGCGATCGATTATGGCAGCTTATGATGGGAAAATTGCTGAATCTGATGTCACTGACTATCAAGAAATACCAGGACAGGGAATCAGAGCCAAAGTCAAAGGAATAGAAGTCTTAGCAGGATGCGATCATTTGTTACATGAAAATCAGATCAGGCATAATACCTGCAATGTAGAAGGCACAGTAGTTCATATAGCAGCAGACAATAAATATGCAGGATATATTTTAATCTCTGACAAAATCAAAGAAGATGCAGCCCAAGGCATTAAGAGATTAAGCAAAGCAGGAGTTACTAAAACTGTAATGCTCACAGGAGATAATCGAGTTGTAGCGCAAAAAGTTGCCACACAACTGGGTTTAGACAAGTATCAAGCAGAGTTATTACCAGAAGACAAGGTAGCAAAGATTGAATATTATCTGAAAAATGCCGAGCCAAAAAGTAAAGTAGCCTTTGTGGGTGATGGAATTAATGACTCCCCTGTCATTGCTAGAGCCGATGTCGGAATAGCAATGGCAGCTTTTGGTTCGGATGCAGCCATTGAAATTGCTGATGTGGTGCTAATGAGCGATCGCGTTTCTCAAGTAGCAGAAGCAATCAGTGTGGCTCGTAGAACTCATCACATTGTCTGGCAAAATATTATCATGGCAATGGCAATTAAAGGCTTATTTATTCTCTTAGGTGCAATAGGAATAGCAAGTTTGTGGTCGGCAGTGTTTGCCGATGTGGGAGTTGCGCTATTAGCAATTCTGAATGCGAGTCGAGTTCTCTAAAAGTAGGGGCGATTCATCAATTACGCCTAGAATTAATTTGAATAAAACTTTTTACGACAACAATTAATAGTTACTAAAAATACGGAGTAAAATCATCTTATTTTAGTTAACAAAACATTCAATTAATGTAATATATTTTAGTAAATTTTCTTAATACATACGATAAAAATATGAAATACGCTACTAATAATTAATTTCTTTTAACTAAGTTGCATTTAAGTCGGCAAAAAATAACAAGATAAATTATTTAATCATGTAGGTAGGGTAGGTATTGCCAAAATTTTACTAGAATTTTTAAGCTGAGTGTAACTTAAATAATTAGCTTTTTTTTATTTAAAAAATTATTTCTATTAACTAATTTAAAGTTGGGTGTAAATATTTAAGTCACACTATCTATAGAGTCAATAACTAATTGATTCTTAATCATACACTATTGGTAATGTTTTTCTGAAGTCTAGTATTAGTAACATTAGTGCATAATTTCAAAATCACCAACTAATAAATAAATATACTAAACAATTTTGTATAAATTACCTTTTATTTATACAAAGGAGAAAAAATTATGGCTAGTGAAACAAAAGTTACCAAACACTATCTAGAAATCGGATCAGTCAAATATTTTCGTGGCAAGTCGGAAAATGTGCAAATCTGCTCTTTTGGTCAGAAGAAAAAAAATCTGCTGGGAGCAAAAGCATACCTAGCAGTTGAGGCAAATGTTAAACGTCAGCATCTTGTAGGAAAAATCAAGTCTGTTCCACCAGTTAAGATTAACTGGACTAAAATGAGCCAGGCTGACGTGGAGGTGAACGGTCAAGTGCAGTATTTTGTCCTGAACGCCAAGAAAGCATTATCTGCTTCTTACAAGCAGATCAAGAAAGGGAATCTAGAGTTGATGAAATTCTACATTAATGAGGGTTCTCTCAAGAAGATGCTTAACGAGGATGCTCATGGTGCGCGCAAGTATCTTGATAGTGAAGGTGTGGATGGAAGAATCGTCTCCGAGATTTGGGTGGCGATGAAAGCTGAACTGGCTGAACATTTTAAAACTTCTGGCTCCAATATTACTTCAGCCAGTCTTTCAGTTGCTAAGGGAGAAGCAGAGTTGGCAATTACCGCCAGTGGCGGTACTCAACAGTCACAAACAATAGTTCTATCTCCTGGTACTACCTTTGCCTACCTAATGCACAAAGTTAAGAAGTGGGACAAAGACAAGATAAAAGATATGGAAGACGATCAAAAGGGTCTTAACTAAATAGGGATTATTCTATATCAAGAGTTCAATGTAATTCATAGCTACTTTATAAAAGTGGCTATGAATATTAATTTTACTTAAATTACTTGAGTTTATCTCTTTACATTTTTTCTAAGGAAATAAAGAGTTAGTAAAAAATATCTGAGTAGTTATACTTAAGTCTAAATACGTAATAAAATAGCTTAAAAACTATATTTATGCTTATTTTATTAAAAAATGAAGTCAATAAAAAACATATTTATTACGATTTTAGTCTTAACTGGAACTCTTGTAACTCCTAAAACTCATTCAAAATCCCTCTTTTTAAAAACAGAGAATTATCCTTTTTACTGGGATCTGGAAAATTGCGATCGCTGTCCATTTCAAAATCAAGATCAACATTCTAAATTTACAAGTAAGTTTCCCTTAGTTTTGAAAGATCATACTTCTGAGCTTGGGCTTCAACCTACAGACTCGCTCAGCAATGTCATTGATGAAATGAACTGCTCACAAAAATTTAGGAAAATTACTAAAGACGACCTCAATCCAGAAGATGAGGTACTTCAAAATTCTAACTGTGTATTCAACATTGGCAAAATTGAAAGCAGAGATATTGTTGAAGTTAGTGCAGCAGAGAAAAACTCTATTATTCCTAAAAATAAGGAAATTGAATTGATAGCGAAAACTATTTGGGGTGAAGGACGTGGAGAATCTTATGAGGGGAAAGTAGCTATAGGAAATGTTATAGTGAACCGCTATAATATCTCTCAACGAACTAAAAAATCTGATTGGTGGGGTAATACTATTGAGCAGATTATTTTGCATCCCTATCAATTTAGTTGTCATAATCACAATGATCCAAATAAGGCTAAAATTGCTAAATTAACTACTGATGATTATCACTATAGAGAAAGTTTAAAAATAGCTAGAGGAATATTATCTGGGACAATTAAAGACAATACACGAGGAGCCACTCACTATTTTGCCTATAGGGTAGTGCGACCTCGTTGGGCTTCTAGTATGAAGAAAACTAGACGTATTGGTAATCATGATTTTTATAAAAATTAATTTATAAATCTCAGTAGGGAAGTTTTGGGAAGCTTCCCTACAATCAATCCCTCTTAACTAAAAACTCTCTCTGCTTTAGATCTCCAATCATCAACGAAAGATTAGCTTTCCATGGCACTGACAGATTTGGGAGCATCAGCAGTTAAAATATCATGACCGTTCTCCGTAACTAAAACGTCATCTTCAATACGAATACCGATTCCTTTCCAATGGTCAGGAATTTCGGGTTGTCCTTCTGCTGGTTTAATATACGGAGAAATATAGAGACCTGGCTCTACTGTGAGAATATGTCCAGGTTGGAGATTTTGCCAAGTTTCGGGATTGTGTTTGTAAGCACCAGCATCATGAACATCTAGACCCAACCAATGTCCTGTACGATGCATATAGAAAGGTTTATATTTTTCTTCTTTAATGATTTCTTCTTTGTCTCCTTTTAATAAGCCTAAGTCCATTAATCCTTCTACCAAGACTTCTACCGCAGCATCGTGAAACTCATTATAGGCTTTTCCTGGTTTTACCTGTTCAAT
>JASJDF010000112.1 GCA_030065715.1 Xenococcaceae cyanobacterium MO_188.B19
TCTGAATCTTCACCTGTTAGAACATCGACACCACTGCACCACCAGCCACCATCACACAGAGAGGCATACCTGATTAAATATTTGTTTATTAAGACTCCACTGTTACGGCGATCGCCCCTTGACAACCCGTAAAGTAAATATTCGTGTGGTTCGTAATTAGAGAGTGAAACAATATTTAGAGAAGTTAATAAAGCGTCAATCCCTGAACCTATAACCCATTCATGTCGATCCGAATTACTAATCATCAGAAGCCTCTGTATAAATTTTCAGAGTCTTCTACGGTTTTATTCTGTTGATAAATTTGCTAATCTCTAATTAAGTTTTCTTTGGTTAAAGTTTTTTGTGGGTTTAGGAAGCGGTAAACTTCCGTTGTCAAATAATTGGAATAGCTATTCTTGAGAAACCTTAGATAATTTTCTCTTTTGGCAGAAGACCGCAAAAGACTCGAAACCTTTTTTTAGAACAAGTTTTTTTTGTAAGTAATATTCAATCCTCATTTAGTGAGATGAAAGTCTTACGCTACGTTTTTTTTTAGAACAGTGGAAGAGGCAACCCTTTCACTGACTCTAATCATTTGGTATTACTCTATAGAGTTGCTGTGTCATAATTAGTAAATAAGCCAAGATACAAAAATATATAACCTCATAGGTTATATTAATACATAAATTACCTTATAGGTAGTAATAAATTTGATTATGATTCACCAGTTTTTCAAACAGGTGCAAGACTCATATGGAGTTAAAAATAAAGATTTAGCAGAGATGGTTGGTATCAGTGCTAAACACATCTCTGAGTTTCGTTCGGGAAAAGCAAATATTTCTGTAGATTTGCTTTGGCAATTAGTCGAAGCAATGGATAAGTTATCACCAGGAGCAAAAAAAGAGTTTGGTTTTAAGTTATCTGGAGGTTGGAGAGTAGAAATGCTAAACCAACATAAGGATTGGCATTCAGTTATTTCTGATGCTACTCCAGATGATCTAGAGGAAATTTTTCTGGCGATGGCGGATCGCTGGAGTCAGATGAAGAGTAAGAAGAAAGATAAGAAAGACAAAAAGGCGAAAAGAGAAGATTTAGTCATATCTGCATAAATTATTAGTCTTTCCCCTTTTTCAAATTGACGTTCCCCAGGGATTGTACAAAGTTTATTCAACCGTTTCAGTCATTACAACCGTTTTTTGTACAAAGTCTTCTCCCAACATTGGGCGTAGTGTGTGAGGCGATTTCATCGCGCGGAATCACGGAGCGCAGCGCAGTGGTGCAGCTACTTTCAGGCTTTTTGATATTCCGCTTATATTTTTCCCCAATTTTAGTACTGATTTTATGGGTCAGTATCTACCAATGTTGAGGTATTCACATGAGCAATTATACCTGGTCTGACTCTTCAATAGGAAACCGATAACCGACTAATTTACCTGCTGTATGTTTTTTTGTGATAATTCCATTTTCTGTCAGTTTTCTGATACAGCGAGATACATGAGAGCTTTCTATCCCTATTTTCTTTGAGATTTCCTTTTGTGAGATTTCTGCCGTCGCAAATTGAGTATTTGCCATCAGCATAAGCAAGACTCGTAAATCCGTCCCCTGTAAGTTTCTATTTGCAGCGACCGATTCCAACAAATCTTTATACATAATCAATGAGCAACTTTGCCAAAAAAATCATATAACCTACCAAATGAATCAAGTTTCTAACTTAATACAAAGTTTATACTTAACCCTTCAAAACAGTATTTTTTACCCTTGCCAACTGCACAGGGGTTGGTCACTTTAACCATTGATTTACCTGGTTTTTGGCTCACTGACACGACTTGAAACATCTAACCTACCAAGGGGTCTAGCCCTTGGTAGCTCCCTTGGTATCAACACCCCTACCAACTTGGTACCAAGTTGGTAGCTATTGGTAGTCAGTGATTGATCGGCGATCGAGCGACTGCATGGTCAGGTGATCGATCGCTGCATAGGCATTGAGCAAGTTACATTGTGAAGTGTCTAACTTACCAAATATGGTATTTATTTATCTTTACAAGAGCGTAAAATTTGGTCAGCTAAAAGGGCTAAAATCCTCTTGAATTAAAGGATTGAGTTATCTAGTCTCATACTACCCCACGCTACCCCATGGGATACCCCACGGGGTATTTACAACTACCCCATGGGGTAGTTGGGTACTTGGTTCATTAAATTAAGCATTGCTCGATTAAATGTTTATTGCTTTATAACCTCGTTTACTGCGACGATTCGCTTGTTTTTCGTACCAGAGTAATCCTGTTTGGTAGTCAGGACAAACAGTAGAGTTAGAACGCCCCAAATCCCTTTTAACAGCACTGCCCCAGGTGCGTTTAATAATCCAGTTACCAAATAAGTCTTGGCACAATTCGAGTAAGTAGAAGCGAGTATCTTTTTGCCAGCTTGAAAATTGCCATTTTTCTAGTTGGTACATAGCAATTAGCAAAACCTTCCAATAACTTTTTTGGCATGATTCTAATACATTACAACTCAATGCGATGCTTTACGTTACACACCATTACATGATGAAATGAGCGAGGTAATTTTCAGATGTTAAGAAAGAACAAAAAAAGGCAGACATTTTAGCTCTTTGCGTTACATTTCAAGTCAAGCCACTATGGTACATACTAATACACTTCAATACATTACATAACAAATCTACAGCCAATGAAAAAAGACTGGATGATAGCTGTTACAGGGGATAAGGGAGGGGTGGGAAAATCGACCCTGGTGGCTCTTTTAGCAGAATGGTTACTTTACCAAGGACGCTCAGTTCATATTATCGATACTGACCCAAACCAAACTACTCAAACCTGGATTGATAAATGTACGAATTTTGGACGGACAATTAGTTCAAAAGATGGGGGGATTACCATCGTGGATACAGCAGGGACAAGCGGTTCTAGTTTGACTAAATATATTCGTCATGCCGACTTAATTTTAGTTCCCTTTAAACCTCATATTGCTGACCTCGAAGTAATAGTAGGGTGGTTTTTATCTTTAAAAGAATCCCTACAATCAAGAGTATTATTTATTCCCAATATGTTATCTAATACCAAAGAACAAAAGACGGGAGTAGCTGAGATATCTGCCGTTATTAAAGAAGAAACAAGAGGGCAACTTTTACCTGGATTAGCCGAAAGAAAAGCTGTTTATCCGACTCTACTAAATGGAGGTAAAAACAACTTTTTTGAGACTAATATCGATCACAAAACTAGAGAAGAAACTCAACAACTCTTTACCAAAATAACGCAACTTTTATCGGAGTAAAATTATGGATTTAAGAGCCAAGAAAAAAACTCAGAAGAAGCTGACTACTCAACCTATTTCAACACCAGTAGAACCTGCTCAACCCGAAACCAATAACAGCTTAGAGCATTCCATTACGATACAGTGCAATGCACTTCTATACAATACACTGCAAAACACAATTAAAGCCCAACATACAGGCAATGACTTTACCTATACTTCAGTCACAGATTTAATTAGGGCAGCACTACTCGCTTATCAATCGGGTATGGAACTAACAGAAATAGAACAACCAGGAAAGAAAAAACAAACCTCAATTCGGGTTGATGATTCTCTTTACAAGTTCTATAAATCTTTACCCAATCAACTACGAACCAAAATTTTAGAAAAGGCAATTAGAACCTTTATTAAAAATCAATAATGCTACTTGTTTAAGGAACTTTAAATATTAAGATTGTCAACTATTTTGTGGGTTTTATTTACTCCGAAAAATTTATATATTACTACTACTTGGCTAAAAACCTTTCCAACAAAACTTTACTCCTATATAAATACCTATTACTGATTTAATCTTGGGTCAGATTCAGGTGGATGCCAACCAGCTTTTACCCAAAGTGAGCGTGTATTTCGGATCGAATCCGAGTCCTTGTAGCGTGAATCGTTGAGGTCTAAACGAGAGACTGTTGCTCTCCCTATATCCGTGTTACCGATAATTGTTGTCCCGTCTGCTGACCAAGTAAAATGTTGTCCCCATGAATATAATCTGGGATTGAACAGAGCAACTATAGTTGAGGTAACTGAGTCGTATCCAGCAACAAAATTGTAGCGACGTTCGTTACAGCGACGACAAGCTAAAGCTAAATTATCAAGGTCATCACTACCACCTAAAGATTGAGGAACTATATGATCGACAGTAAAACGAGTGGCAGAAATCCGTTCAGGAGAGTGACAATATTCACATAAATAGTTAGCTCGTTTTCTAATTAATTCTCTATCAATCGTCATTGAGCAGCGACCAGCATAGCGTTCATGTGGGTAAAAATTCGGTCGAGTTCGCCTATGGCTTCGAGTTCAGCTACTTCAGATGGGGTGATGTTATCAGCTTTTTTTTTCTCTAGCAATTGCTCCATTCTTCTTTGTAGGTCATCGGTAAACTTGAATAGGCTGTGTTGATTGACCTGCTCAAGTTTGATGCTACCAATTAATGATGAGGGTTTGGTTGAGACGGGATTAACCATTGTGATTATAGGAAGAATCGGCTGAATAACTTAATTTTATTATCGAACTCCGTACTCTAATGTTACTTGTCTGTTGCCCAAAAAATTATGTTATCTTTGAAGTCTTCAAGCACCCCAAAAATAGTACTTAAAAACTAATATAAACCAAACTGATTGATGGAACGAAATCATCAGGGTTTCAGCCGTTACAAATCTATAAGTTTAGCTTAATCGTACAGACTTACCAAACTCCCAACCACCTATTACCAACACTTACGAGCATTATTCCCCGAAATCAAGCTTTCGTGTAATAACTCCCGAAAAGGGTAGAATTGCTCTATGAAAGTTAAAGGGAACGGGCAAGGGAAAGTCTTAACCACTGCTGAGTTAAAGCGGTTGTTTAACAATGGGCTAGTTAATGAACGCGATCGCGCTTTATTTGCCATTTGTTTGTTTACTGGTTGTCGCATCTCAGAGGCTCTAGCTCTCCAAGTGACCGACATTAAAAATAAAACCATTACCTTCAGAAAATCTACCACGAAAGGGAAGCTTAAAACCCGTACTATTGATATTCCTGTGACTTTATTGGGGTATTTAGAGGACTATCAACCACCCCCCAATCCCTATAATCCTTATCTTTTTCCCAGTAGAGCAGGAAAAGCTTTAACCCGTTCAATGGCGGATAAGTTACTTCGCGCTGCTTGTCGGCAGATTGGAGTAGAAGGAGTTAGTACCCATAGTTTTAGAAGGACGGCATTAACTCAGATGCACAATGCAGGTATTCCTCTGAGACATATTCAGGAAATATCGGGACATAATGATTTGGGTACTTTGCAGCGATATTTAGAAGTGTCTCCAGAGCAGAGGAAAAAAGCCGTATCCGTTATTGGTTGGTAAGTTATGAAAATCAAAGCCTCATAATCTTCTCAGAGTAAAGGTTTGAGGTGGATATGGGAGTAGAATTCAATAATCGTTGCCATCCCTCAATTAGAGTTGAAATATCTGATTTCGCAGGAACTAGTCAGAAGCTGCAATATTCCACAGAAGTGGCGAGCGCGACTTCTCAGTTTTTATTTGACCGAAAAGTGCGATCGCTATTAAAGAGATATTAGCTCTACGCCCAAACCTAAAACCCCTATTCTTTCGTTAATAGCGATCGCACTTTCGTTAATTGTTAAGTTCGTCAGCAGTATCTATTTCTTAACGGAGAACTGGAGGTAGATTTCCCTGAAGATGTCAAGATCCCTATTGAACCGAATCAAATGGTTATGGCTCAGTTAGTGGAGAACAGGATTAAGTTTAATTATTTTGCGTTGGATCGGGCGATCAAATTTCTTAAGGATCAATATGCGGTAGGTACGGTAGAAATTAAGTTAGTGCAGCCGTGAATATTTCCAAAACTTAATATGTCTCTAGGAACAATTCTTCAAACTATTCTTGCAGTTATCTTTATTTATCTTATTTTATCTCTAATAACTAGCGAGATTCAAGAAGCGATCGCATCTGTGGCAGAATTTAGAGCCAAGCGTTTAAAAGAATCGATCAAGCAACTTCTAGGAGAAGATTCTTTAATTATTGAGAATGGCTCAGCTTATATTTCTGGTTTTTGGGATGCAAACAAGAAGAAATTTCAAGAATCATCTAGAGATTTTAATTCTCTTAAAGATCGAGATAAGTTCTATTTTGAAAATAATCGTGATTACAATAACCTTCAAAATCCGAAAAAAATTAAGGAGAAGGAAAAATTAAATATAAAAGAAGAATCATATATATGGTTCAACAAAGAAGAAGGAAAAATTGTTTCTAAAAAGCCAGATGACTCTGAGCAAAAAGTAGAGAAGCGAAATGTTTTTATATTTGAAGCTCTTGCTCCACAAGTCAAAGAAAGCGAAGAAAAAGAAACTGAAGGCGAAGGAACCAAAGAAAAAGAAATAGTAAAAAAAGAAGCTGGAGGGGAAGGAATCGAAGAGAAAGGAACCGAAGAAAAAGAAGCTGAAAGAAAAGGAACAGAAGCAGCTTCAAACTTAAAAGAAGTCAAGTCTTTGACAGAATTGCTTTATGAAAAATCTTTAATTCACTCACTTAATCAGAGTTCTACAAGTATTTGGTCTCTGGTGGGTTTTTCTCAGAAAAGACCTGGATTACCTTGGATTGTTAGAGGAGCGGTTACGCTTACATTGATTACTATATTTCTTAGTATATTGTTTCCAGATTTCACTCGATGGACTATTATAATAGCTGTTGTATTAATAATTTTTGTACTAATTGGTATTATAAATTTGGTTTTAAGTCTTTCTTCTCCACAACCAATAAACTGGTCAGCATTGAGAAAAAACAGAAAATCTAAAGGTCCTTCTTATATTAAACCAGAATTATTTAGCCAAGCTCTTCTAGAAGTTATTCAAGATAACTTAGAGGGGAAACATAAACTTAAAAAATCAGATTTGATTGCTAGTTCAGAGAACAATAATAATTTACTATTGGTTGAGAAATTAAAGAAAATCAAGTTTTATTCCCCTGCTATATCAAACTTAATTCAAATTGCCGAATCATTAATATTAGAAAAACAGGAGCCTAAGCTTTCAGACTTCAAAGCAAAACTAGAAGAATTATTTAAAGAAGCACAAGAAAGATCTTCGGGAGTATATAAACGTAATGCTAAAGGAGTATCTTTTTTTTTAGGTTTATTTTTAGTCATGATTGCCAATGCTGATGCTTTTTATATTGTTAGCAACCTAAGTAAAGATAACAATAGTTTTAGCAATCGACTCGTAAATGAACTAGATGAAAAGCTTCCAGAAACTGGTTCAGATCAAGACCAATCAAATAGTCAATATGGTTTGACTGACGAGCAAGAAAAAGTAATTAGAAACGTACTTGATGAAGTAGGTACTTTACCTTTGGGGTGGAATTTTGATCGAGAACTTGAGTCTCAAAATCTAAATAGTTTAATTGAAATACTAGAGAAAAAAACTAAGGATACAGAGAATAAAGAAAAATCTTGTTTTGAGAAAAATGCTGAAAATACTCAAGAATTAACAGAAGCTCAAAAAACTCTAAATGAACAATGTTTTACCAAATTCTTAGAAGAGATTGAAAAAAATCCTCATTTAGGAAGTTATGTTCAACAAGATAAAGATGCCAAGCAGTTTATTGAAGACCTGAGTCAAGTTCAAAACTGTCTAAAATCTGAAAAGAAAAAAGCTGGTGAATGTTTGCAAAAGGAAACATATGATTTTCCTAAAACTTATGGAGAATATCGCCAGCATCTTAAAAACCGTCGGCTAAGTCAAAGAATTGGTAATATCAAGACACCAAATAAGATAGATGTTGCCAATCAAGTAAGTAAACAAGGCGGTTGGTGGCAAGTAATGAGCGGTTGGGTAGTTAGTGCGATCGCTATTTCTATGGGCGCACCTTTTTGGTTTGATTTACTAGGTAAAGTTATGAACGTTCGTAATGCAGGAAAACCAATTTCGGAAAAAAATAATGTAGAAAAAACTAAGGAGACTCAAGAGGAAACATGAATAATAATCTAGGTATTGTCAACTTAACTAGCTTTTAAGGGAGGAAAAGTTTATCTTTTCCTCCTGCCTACATACTCACTACTATAAAATGCTTTTCTTTTACTTTTGAAAATATAGATCGATGAATAAAATTACTAAGGGCAAAGTTACAGATATGGTTCAAGGTTTGATTGCAGACATTACCAATAGGGAAAAGGCAACCATTTTCCTGAGGCTAAACCTTCGTGATGATCCTCCTGGAGGTTTAGGTGTTCCTCAAGAAGGAATTAGAGGATTAGCAAGTAAGCTTAATGATGAATTTGTGGAGTATAATTTAGAGCTTACTGTTGAGATGACTCAAGCACAACAAACAGTTGAAAACCTTGTTGATTTAGTTTGGAGAGAGATTCCTGAGTCCCAGAAAGAAATGTAATTGAGTGGTGATCGACTCCAGATTATTGCTTTTTATTAGGTATATTTTCACGAATTATAATTCTGAAACAAAAATACAATTTAAGACTAAATTTTTAGCTTGTTAATAATACAAAAGCTTGTGAGGAGTACTAATGGTTTTATATCTTAAGCATTCAACTTTAACTGCAATTTGGTCAGGAATATTATATGTAATTTTACAATCGCCTTTATTAGCTCAAGAGACAAATACTTCTGGTGATTGTGCTGATGATAATTTTAATCAAAAGGATGTTACGTGTTTCGATCTTGATGGTGACGGTTTCATCAATCAAGAAGAGTATCTAGCTATCGTAAAACATAGAGATAATGAACTTTATCGTCTATTAGACAAAGATCGAGATGGAAGACTATTCGATAAAGAACAAGAAGATCGAGAACAAGAAAATGAGTTAATCAAAAAAATTAGAGCTGAGGTAGAAAGAATTGAAGCTGATGAGGAAAAATTTGAGACGGAGTTTAATAATTTGGCGGTTACTGAGGAGCCCAGAGATAAACTAAGTATAAAAGAAGCTATAGAAATTGCTATAGGGCCTACCCCAAAAGCTCCTCTACCTAACTTGCTTGGATTTCAAATCAGAGAAGAATATGAAGATATTCGGGCATTTGATGAAGCAAATAACAATTTTGCTCGATTTAATGGAGCTTCTATTTCATTTACTTCAGATTTTGCCAATGATAATGATATTTTTCTCGCTAAAGGAGCTATCTTTCGACCAATAAAAATTAGTTCAGACAAAGCTCCCTCAAGTAATAATTTCGTATTAACTAGTGCTGTTATTAACCCAGGAGTTAGCTTTGACAGAGTAGACAACAGTAACTCTGATGATGAAGACGTTGATGTTCTTGAATTTCGTCTAGGGTCTGAATTGGAATTTTCTGGTGGAGGGTTGTTTGATATCCAATATCTACGAGTTGGTCTAATTTATCAAACAGATTTTGACTTTAATCGAGGAATATTTGGAGGAGAATTACAGTGGGAACCTTTGAAATTAGGAACTGGCATTGGTGCAGCCTATAAATTAGGTCCTATTTCATTTAGATGGCGTCCCATTCTCCATTTAGAAGGAGGAGAAGATTATTTTAGAATTGGACCAAAAATCAGTCTTGAAGTTTGGCCAGAAGAAGGACCTCTTGAGAGATTTACCCTGAGTGCTGATTATGAATTTTATCAAACAATAATTAATGATTCTGAAACTAGAGATCTCTTCGATATTGGTTTAACTTTTCGATTGGATGAAGGTGGAAATACTACAATTGATATGGGTTATCGCACTGGAGAAGTTTCCCTAGATGCTAAGGATGTCGATGAATTCTCCTTGGGCTTTGGTGTGAAATTTTAGGTAGTTTTATATTTTGTGAGAGAATCCCGAATCAAAAAAAAAAGTAATATCGCCCTACCTCCAACTCAGATCATGCTAGTTGCACCTACGGTGACGCACCCAAAACCCCAACCCATAGACTAAAACAGATCGTAGAACACTAAATACTTTACTCGTATCTAATTTAATCTTCTTCAAATCTTCATCTTTACCTAATTCTTTTTTAGAGATATTTATATTTATATCTATATCCTTATCTTTATTAAATTCTGTTTTAGATATATTCATATTTATATTCTTATCTATATGCGATTTTACTTTTTATAAGCTGGCATATTTATCTGAATCATTACTCGATTTACTTGAGGTTATGGTTTCTGACTTGCTTGTCTTACTTTGTCCTGCCTTACTTCTTTTTCTCCTCGATGCTGACTCTTTACTAATATCCGTTAGATATTGTTTAAGAGTTGAAGCGGAGATTAATATTCCTTGTTCTTCTAGAATCTCTGACCAGTCTTGATAACTATATCCTTTCTTCAAAGCACTCTTGAGTTTATCTCTGAGAAAATAGATACTTTCCCTTAGACTTAGTTCTTCTTTAGGTTTTTCTTTTAACTGACCTAACTTATCTAGAGTGGTTTTTAGTTTATCGACGTGAATCTTCTGATTAGCTTTAGTCTTGACCATTGTTGATTCTCATTTTTTGATATTTATCTCACCACTGTACTATTACAGAATTGTCGATTGTAGATTTTAGATTTAATACTTTTCTATCTTTAAGCTTCAGAGATAATCTTTCAATACTTGTCACGTAATTATAAACCTATATTGCTTATAATCTATAATCTCTTTTTCCTTGTATCCAAATAAGAGCAGTATCAATCTTCAATCTGCCATCTGCAATTGAATACCATCATAATTAACAGTCATATCTCACTCACCAGTAAAACTTTAATAATCTTTACTTCAATCCAACTAAAGTTTTGTGAGTAAGTACAATAATTTTATATTATCTGACTCTAATAATTACCCGAAGCTATCGACTGGCTTTATAGATTGTATTTATGATCAATCAAGCTAAAAACTGTTTTCTTTTTCCCAGTAGTCTCTTATTTGAGTGAAAGGAAGAGGCGAAGAGGATTGTTACTCACTACACAATTTTGCCTATCGGCACCGCTACCGCTAAAATTGTGAGTGAGCCAAGGGGTCAAACCCCTTAGAAACCCCGATTCCTCGGCGAAGACTAAGGAGTGTATCTTAAAACGGTCAGACACGGATAATGGTTTGATTATCATTAACTTACTTTAGCCACAACGCCCAAAAGAATCTACTGGGAAAAGAAGTATGTCTCAAGTCCAAAATCAAATGGGTCTAAACTAAACTGTAGTCATATTACTACCTCAAGGGCAAAGATATCAGAAACCGAAAATAGTTTAAAGGATGTTCGCATGGCTCTTGTTATATATATTCTTTAGCAAAGGGTGCGAACCGTCTCACGAGAAAACGCTTTTTCGTCACGTTCTAGCCACGATGAAAAAACAGCTTCGCGTTCATCATCATTTAGTTGACATTCTCCATACACCCGTTGTTTATCTTTCCTCGAACCCCGTGTATTTAAAAGGTTGAGTTTTAGCCCTAGTTTAGCGAGGATTCTTTGAGCTACTGCTATAGCACTATCATCTGTGGGATTAATTGTCACCCCCAACAACATCAGAATTTCGTACCGATATTGAATCATCTTTTCAAGCCAACCTGCTAGAGAGGAGGCAGTAAATTTCGCGAAAGGATTTAAAAATTGTTTGATATCTAATTCCTCAAGAGCTTTGACTTTAGCTGAGAGAGTTTTTTTATTGACATCGGGTTTAAAAGCGAAACCTTTACTATTGGCAGTTAAAGTCTCAAGACTTTGTTTGTCCCTCTGAGCTAAATAAATATTACCGACAGTGAGATAGTAATGTAGTGTTAATTTGTTGTACCAGCCCTTATCATCTTTTTCTATTAGCTCAGGAGTAACTTCTACCCCATAGCGTTTTTCTAATTTCCCTTTCTTTTCCTGTAGCCGTTCAGTTTTCGTTCGGGTTCGTTTATTTTTGAGTTCTTCTAAAAGTTCAGGGGTGGGTGAATCTACATCACTAACATCTTTATTATGATTTTGATAGTTTGACTTACGGGTTTGTTTGAGAGATTCATTGACTAAAGTTTCAGATGTTTTGTCTTCTTCTTTGAAATAAGAAACCTCGTAACCTGACTCTCTTAATTTATTTAAAACAGCTTCGCGATAATTACCTTGACCCTCATTAACTACACAAGCTCTTTTACCCCAAGTAAATAAAGATTCGGGAGAGTAATTAACATCGAGGTCGTCAAATTCATCAATGTCCGCTTGCTGTAACAGGGTGATATTGGCACGGGTTGTTTTATGTTCTGAGTAGAGTAAACTTTTGACGCTGGTTGAACCATTGCCAATGCGGTAATTTTTAGCAGTGGCTTTGACCCAAATATGACGGATAACATGATCTCTAAGTCGTTCGGTGGTCTGACACACTGCATCAACAGTTTGTAAACCATAGGCAATACACCATACCGAATTAAAGTGTTTTTCAACATCTATGCTGACTCCCGTTTCTACTATGGGAGAACAAATTACTATGTCGTACTGGGCAACAATGACATTGAGGTTGCCCATACATCCCTGTGCAGGATGGTTCGGTTCTGCTACTGATTCGCTGTCAATTCTAAGTATTCGTGCGGTGGGAAATTTCTTTTTCAAGTCGGATTCTAAATTAATTGTTCCCCACTTACTTTTAGCTTTCTGTCCTGTGGTGTGAACTAAAACTTTATGTCCTTGTTCAATAGCTTTAACAAGCCTGGTAACTAATTTAATTGGGTCATTCCCAGAGTAAGATACAACCTTGCGTTTACCTTGGTTGGGATTGTGTTTATTCTCTAACACATAGGTTTCTATGGGGAAACCAATTAAGGCTCGAATATAATCTAGGGCAATAGGTGATAAATCAGCATCAGCAACGATAATTTTTCCCCCTGTACCAACCACAGTTTGAAGAAGCTGCTTGAAGCTGCTGATAATAGCTACCCGATTATTTTCACAAGTCTTGGAGTTGAGCAGATGCCATAGAACTTGTTCTACTTCATCAATGATTACTACAGCCTCTCTCCATTCGTCGGGGTTAAAGGGGGGGTTAGCGTGGGGGTGTAAGGAATCGATACACAGGGCGTAACCTAATGCCCCCCCTATTACACTAGTTTTAATTTCAGTTCTGTAATCGATACCAAATCGATGAGCCAATGTAATGGCTAGTTGTTTGCGATGAGTTAGGACAATGACTTGTTGTCCTTGATAAACTAATTTTTGGACTTTCCTCGCTATTAATTCAGTCTTACCCGTATTCTTGGCCGATTTAATGCCGATGAGTTGGGCGGTACCAGTATCTTTATCACTTAGATAACGTTCATCCACTGTTACGGTTTCGTATTTCGATAAATCGATTAAATCTAAGACATTGAAGTAAGAGAGGGGTTGACGGTTATTGTAGA
>JASJDF010000113.1 GCA_030065715.1 Xenococcaceae cyanobacterium MO_188.B19
GAGCCACAAGTACCAATACGAATGATTTTTTTGATGCCAACTTGGATCAATTCATTCACCACAATACTTAAAGAAGGCGCACCCATCCCACTAGTCGCAATGAGGATTGGTTTTCCATCGGCTGAGTAGCCAAGATAACTATGTAACCCTCTGTATTCTGAAAGTAATTTTACATTTTGTAAATAAGTGTGAGCAATATGACGCGATCGCTCTGGTTCTCCTGATAATAATGCTAGCTCTGGGGGATTATTTCCTAGGTCTTTTTGGCTAAAACCGATGTGATAGGGCATTGTTTTGTTGAGCGAGACTAGTAATTATGACAGACTTTTCGGCAATTGTTTCTAGATGTGAAAATAGCAATATTGGCAAGCTATTACCTGGTGCATTATATATTCATACTTCGGCTTTAGATGCGATCGATCCTATATTGCAACAGTATGAAAAAAGTGCCAGAGATTTAGTGCAGGATGTTACTGAAGCGACTTTAGTTAAATTTGCTTTAGATAAACCTAAAATATCTTATCTATATTATCCCGATTTTGATTGCGAGCCTCATCCCAAACTGCATAAAAGTTTAATTGTTGATTTTGATAGTCAAAAAGTCTTACAACGCCAGTATCAAAATTCAGAAAATCCCCCTATATTACATCGCAAAGAAACTTTTGTAACTCCTAATTATCCTCGATATCAGGAATTTGCTCAATTAACAGAAGAAGAAGTAAATTTAGGTCTTTTAGATAATTCACGCTTTATTGGAATGTGGCAACAATGGCAACAATTACTATCAGATCATGGCTTGGATTTTGAAGGACATCATGTAGTTTGTCCTCTCAATAATCAATATTCTGCCAAAAAAAATATTAATATAGACCGCCATCGTGCAGCATTATATCGTACTGAATTATCTCGTCCCGTTCGCTTAGTCCTAGAAGCCGAATTATTTACTCCAGAAACAACTTTTTTTGACTATGGTTGTGGTCATGGTAGAGATATTAAAAGTCTCCAAGAAAAAGGCTATACCAGTTCAGGATGGGATCCCTATTATCTTCCCCATCAACCTTTAGTAAGTGCTGATATTGTCAATCTAGGCTATGTGATTAATGTAATCGAAGATGTAAAAGAGAGAAGAGAAGCCTTACTAAAAGCTTGGGAATTAAGCAAAAGTATTTTAATAGTTTCCGCACAAGTTTTAGTAGATAATCGTCAACAAGGTTTGGTAGCTTATGGTGATGGTATTATTACGAGCCGGAATACCTTTCAAAAATATTATGCTCAAGAAGAGTTAAAAAATTATATTGATAGTGTTTTAAACAGCGATAGTATTCCTGTTGGTTTGGGTGTATTTTTAGTATTTAGGGATCTGGAAAAAGCGGAAAAATTCCGCGCTTCCCCTTTTGTTTCTCGCCTCAGTACGCCCCGTGTTTATCGAGAAGTTAGAAACTTTGAAGATTATCGTGAATTATTAACTCCTTTGATGGAATTTTATACCTTAAGAGGTCGTCTTCCTGTCAAAGAAGAGTTACCAGAAGCAGCAGCAATTAAAGCAGAATTTAAAACTTATCGTCGGGCTTTTAGTTTAGTTTTACAAGCGACAGATCAAAAAGAATGGCAAGAAATCACTAATAAACGTCGTCAAGATTTATTGGTATATTTAGCTCTAGCTAATTTTAAAGGTCGTCCTACTATTCGTAAAGTAGCCCAAGAAATCAAGGCAGATGCCAAAGGTTTAATAGGAAGCTATAGACAAGCCTGTTTATTATCTGATTTATTGTTATTAGAGGTTGGTAATCTGGATACTATCGCTAATTTATGTTGTGATAGTCCTATCGGTAAAAAACTTAAAAATTCTTTAGCAATTCATATTAGTGCCTTAGATAAATTACCTCCAGTATTAAGAGTTTATGAGGGATGTGCTAGTAGAGTATATGGGCGTTTACAAGATGCTAATATTATCAAGTTTTACTACAATAAACCTAAAATAAGTTATCTTTATTATCCTGATTTTGATACAATAGCTCATCCAATTTTACAAACTACAATGGAAATAGATTTACAAAATTTTGCAGTTCTTTATAACGATCTATCTAATGACAATAACCCTCCAGTATTGCATCGAAAACATAGTTTACTTGCCCCAAATTATCCCAATTATGACAAGTTTTATCGCTTAACTTGTCGTGAAGAAAAACTTGGATTGTTAGCAGATAGTAATCAAATTCGTCGTTTACAGGGGTGGTTAAAATGTTTAAAAAACAATCAAGTTACAATTAAGCAACATCGAATATTTAAAACTTCTAATATTAAGTGAGTTACTAGTTAGTAGGTATTAGATAATATAATAGTTTGAGAGTTTTTTTATAAAAAAGAACTTGCTATCTATTTTGCTAGTTTTGAGAAATAGTATTGGTTTAATAATAGTGGGTATTAAGCTTAATCTGTTAGGATCAAAGATATCAAATTCTAAGAAATAAAAAATGAATACCAACAATTTTAATTTAGGAGAAGATTTATCCTGGACACCAGAAGCAGAAGTTAAACTCAGAAAAATTCCCTTTTTTGTTCGTCCCCAAGCTAGACAACGTATTGAAGAGTTGGCTCGTGCTGCACAACTAGAAGAAGTTACTGCCGATATTGTAGAACAAGCTCGCAGTGAATTTGGTCAGTAATTTAACTTGGAGACTAAAGAGAAAATAATTCTTGGCGCAAACGATAAATAATGGTGTTGGGTTCAACCTGAGCCAAAATTTCGCTCATTACCGTCGAAGCACCAAGAGAACCCCAAGTACAACCTTGTTCTAGATAGACTTGGGCTACTTGTCCCACTACATAAGCTCCATAACCGGCGATCGCACCTTGTAATCCTGCGGTAGTACTATATACAGTAAAAGCACCAGGACTACTAAAAGCATGAGTCAAAGCTACACCACTTTTACCCAAACCTAAAACCAAATTGCTGGCAATTTCTCCTAAAAGTAAAGCTCCAGAGCTGGCGACAATTTTACGCCATAGTTCTCCTGCTTCGTGATTGGTAATTGGTAAACCATACAATCTAGCTAAAGAGCGAATTAGAGCTAAATCCGTCCCTAAACCGCCAATCACATCCAATAGAGGAATAGGATTAGCAGCAATAGCAATGGCTTTATATCTGGCATATTTCCAGATAATATCTTGAGCCTCTTTTTGTCGGAGTTGCACGGTTTTTCTGGCAATATTATTTTCTGCGTCTCTAGCTTGTACTAAAGCGTTTAAAGCTAGGAGTGATGTACCTTCTCGCTCTAAAATTTCGATAATAGCAGTTTTTAATTCTTCCAGTTGAGGTGCAGGAGTTTCTACTCCTGTGACTACCGTACCATCAGCGGATTCTACTCTTACTTGAATCGGTTGGGGTTGAGCAGAAACCATGACAATATCGTCAGTGTAAATAATCTTGTCTAAATCTTTTTGGTCGTTACCAGCATTAAGTAATTGTAGTTGATAATAGATACTATCGCGATCGCGATCTGGATAAAGGTCTATTTTATTAAATACTAAAATTAACGGCTTTTGACAGCCACGCAGTTCCCAAAGAGCATCATATTCAGTGCGGGTAATGTCTCCTGCTACCACAAATAGGATTAAATCTGCTCCTTGAGCAAATTCCCTAGCAATTTTGGCTCTGGCTTCTCCTGCTACTTCATCTAACCCAGGAGTATCAATTAACTCAAGTTCAATCTCACTATTGAGAGGATTCCAACGTATAGATTGGGGAAATTTAGTAACGCCGTGAAAAGGACCAGTAGGCAAGATTTTTTGACCTAATAGACCATTAATAATTGAAGATTTGCCACAACTAACCAAGCCAAAAGTGGCAATCCGAATCGCTTTACGATCTAGTTTATCTAATGCCCCTTTGAGTGCTTGTAAATCTTCTTTAACTTCAGCTTGTAACTTTTCATCAGGGGGATAATTCCAGTGACGACGAAAACTAGCGTACCAAGAAATAGCTTGCTGTAAGCTGGCGCGAGAGCGATTAAAATGTTTTTCTTGTCGGTCATTCATTTAACATTTATCATTTAACATTTAAAATGGGTCGCGGTATCCTTTAGGACATCTATCAAAGATATTGGAGGAGCAATGAACTATGAACAATCAACAACGAACTACTAACATTTATTATTTAGAGTCTAAAGCACCTTTGGGATAAGCAATACGTTTGTGATTAAATTGTTGCCAAACTTGAATAAATACTTCCGCAATTGTTGGTAATTCATCGTAACTCAAGCCACTATCACAAAGTTGTTGATCTTTCCAGCGAGCCTTAAAAATTTTCTTGACTGTGGCTAAAGCTTGTTCAGGAGTTGCTTTGTCTAAAGAACGCAATGCAGCTTCACAACCATCTGCTAACATCATTATGCCTGCTTCTCTTGATTGAGGAATTGGACCATCATAGCGAAAATCTGATTCTGATATGGGGCGATTTTTGGCTTGTTGTTGCGCCTGGTGATAAAAATAGGCAATCAATAATGTTCCTTGATGCTCTGGAATAAAGTCTCTGATTGCTTTTGGTAATCCATATTTACGCGCCATAACTAATCCTTCTGTGACGTGCTTTTTGATAATTTCGGCACTTTTCCAAGGATCGTTGATTTCATCGTGTTTGTTTGGTCCTCCCATCTGATTTTCAATAAAGCCTAAAGGGTCGTGCATTTTTCCGATATCATGATAGAGAGTTCCAGCTCTAATCAATTCCACATTGCAGTTAAGTTTGCGAGCAGCAGATTCTGCTAGGGAAGAAACAAACATTGTGTGTTGAAATGTACCTGGAGCCTCGGTGGCGAGTCTTTTTAGTAGGGGTAAATTGGGGTTAGATAATTCTGCGAGACGTATGGGAGTTATGAGATCAAAACATCTTTCTAGGTAAGGAGATACACCAATAGCGACAATACTCCAAGCGACTCCAGACAAGCCGAAATAAAATGCTCCTGGCAATATAGCTGACCAGATAGTAGCTGCACTGGAACTTATAATCAGATGGGTAACAAAATAAACTCCCCCTTGAGTTAAGCCTACTAACACTCCTAAACGAGACATCGCTTCACGGTATCTCAATTTTCCAGCAGTCGCTGCTGCTAAAATCCCTCCTGCACTTCCTGCTAATAAAAATTCCCAACCAATAGAAACACCGCTAAAACTAACTAAGGCTGCAAGTAAAGCCACATAAAAAATAGCTAGTACAGGACTGTAAAAACTACTTACCAAAAGAGCCACAGCAGAAAGATTGGTATAAGAGATATTAAATACAGTTAAAATCGGTGCGGTTAAACTGAGCAAACACAACAAAATATAATCACGACGACGCAAATGGGGATAAATTTTGCGTTGAATCGAGAGAAATATACCAACTATAGAAGTAACAACAAAAAGAGATAATCTCAATCCCAACCAATTAATCTCACGACGACTCAACCCGAAACCATCTAACAAAACAAAGTTGGCTTGAGAAATTACTTCTCCTTCTCGAACAATTATTTCTCCCTCTTTAATGGAAACAATTACTGGTGGAATCGCCTCTCCTGCTTTTTCCGCATAATTTTTAGTAGCTGCTCGATCTTCTTGCAAATTGGGTTGCAAAATACTCAATAAAAGATTGGTTGCTAGATGGGAAGTAGATTCAGGAATATCAGGATTAAGCTGCATACTCACGGCTGTTTCTAAAATATCCGACGGTATTCCTGGGGAAATACCTTGAGCTAAAATCCTATCTGTAGCAATAGTTAGAGTATTTTTAGTTTTTTGCCAATCGCGATCGCTTAAACTAAGAATAGTAGTAATATCTGACTCATTTAATAAAAAAAGCGGTTGTTGTTGGATTTTTTTTAAAGCCTGGGCATAACGGTAACGAATTAGGGTTATCTTAACTATCAGTGCCTCAAATTCCTCTGGGGATGCTTCTTCACGATATGCTTTTAACTGCGTCAGAGTGTGTTGCAGAGCCACATTAAATTCAGTATTATTACCATTATTATCATCGAGTATAGTAGTAGATTCTTGATTTTTGGCACACTTCAGCAAGATTTTAAATTCTGAGTCTTTAGAGGAGCGCAGATACTGTTGATTTTCTAAAGAGAGAGTTTTAGTGTCCACAAAAGGAAACTGCTCGACTAACTGTCTCAATTCCTCAACAGTTGTCAGATATTTTGATAGTTCTCGTTTAATTCCAATGGTAACGTCCCGATCTTGCTTAAGTATAGGAATAATGCCTGTTTTTACTTCTTTGATTTTTTCTAGAGTAGTTACTTTATCTTCAAAGTTTCCGTCACGAGGAGCTTGGATAGTTACAGGAGAGACAGTTCCTACTGTTAATCTGGGTTGATGATAGAATCTATAGCTGACAACGCTAGTTAGACTAAATATAGCAATGACTAAGATTAGTAGGGAATGACGTAATTTAATGCGCTTATTTCTAGATTTTCGATTCAAATCGCTATTTTTAGTTTTTGAAGAGAATAACTGTCCTTTTATTAGCCTTTCCCGAAGAACTAGGTAACTTTGGCTATATTTTTTCCGCCATATTGTAATTTGTTGAGTCAATGAATGCAAGCTCTTCATCATAGAGAAAGACTTGTTAAGCAGTCGGCTATTTAATTTGTATAAGGATATATATTATTAATTTTACTCATGACTCTATTATCACCTATATTAGTTTATCTAGTATGTGATCTAGGGAACTAATGGGAAATTGTTTGCATATTTTTAATAAGTTTTTCTAATTTTGATCTACTACTCCCTACTTAATTAATTTACTTCAACTATCTATCTTAGTTCGATCTGTACTCTTGTTGAGAAACAATTTTCAGACTAGAGCGAGTTTGAAAGCTATTAGGAATAGCAATTACAAGGGATTGAGAATTATTATTATCATGGTCGTACACTCCAGACCAGAAATTAAATAGTTTTTTAATCATAGCTAAATCATTTATCATCTCTTGATGATGATGAGGGATAATGTTGGTTAAAGATCTGTCTGGCAAAGGTTCGCTGCAGAAGGTGTTTTCTATACCAGACTGTTTTTCTATCAAATCACTATGTTGATTTTGATATAGATGAAGCCAGTAGGGAGATATGCCCGTTAAACTATTATATGCTCCTGCCAAAGTACCTACTAGCCCCACTGTATTACGAAATTTTTGAGATACAGCAGTTCCTCTCTTGATAATCAAAGAAAAATCTTCGGCAATTGACCAAAATAAATATAGGGAAAAAAGCAATTCTATTCTAGGATAATCGTTAGTTTGACTAAACAATATTTCTAAGAGTTGTTTAGAAGTTTTTCCTTGAAATAAAGCTAATTCAATTAATTTTATATGTTCTAGATTCAAATTATATTGTAATTGTTTCCTGCTAAGAATTTGTTGTACAGGATGTTTAATATCTAATTTTTCGGCAAGAGATAAAATCAGTTGATCGACCCAAAGTTCTATTAGTTCTTGATCTTCACAGTTGAAATTATTTTGTTCACTAACTTGATTAATCAGATGCTGTAAATGATACCAATTGTCATGATATAGAAGGATCCAGAACAACAAATCAAGAGTGAAATCACTGATGGTAAGGTCTTTACTTTGAAAAAAATACTTTTTGGATATTGCTAAATCATTATCTAAATTGCTGACCAAATCTTGAAGTACCAAAGTGCTACTCAGAGATTGATTATTACCTGTATTATTACTAGATAATAATTTTCCAATACAAGAACCTAAGTAAGCACCTTGGAATTTATGGAGTAGAGAATATTTCATCTAAACCTAACTTATTAAAGTAGTTTCACTTTTACCCAATTGACGTAATTGTTTAGTGATAGCGAATCCAGTTAGGCAAATAGTTAACCACTGACCTAATACTACAGTAATAATAGTAGAAAACTGAGCACTTTCTATAGCTAAAGTTGGTAAGAATGTAATCAGAAAAGCATTGCTACTATCTTCTACTCCTGCTATCCCCAAAAATAAAGGAGGAATAATTACTAAAGCCAAAACTGTAATCAATGACCAAGTTGCTCTTTTCGTATTTTTGGTTAGTAAAATAAATTGAGCAATCAATCCATACAATAAGATAATGCTAACTCCTAATATTAATCCCCAAATAACTTGTTGTGAACTTTTCGTAAAATCAAAAATTAGTAAAGCTGGAATAGTATATATGGTGGCAATAGCTAAATTTATAGCAATAGCAACTATACCAGGACTTTTAGCTCCGAATAGCAAATCATAACTTAAAATTCTTTGGGATTTTTTAGATTGATGACGATATCTTGCCCAATCTTGTAAGGTTTGATATTTGGGACTCAACAGAGCCATTAACCCTAAAAAGAAACATAATAGGAAACATTGTAACCACAGAAAATTATTAAATAATTCTCCTGATTTGGTTGTTTGTAGAGTAAAACCTAAAGCATAGAAGATAAAGCAGCCAGTAATCCAATAGCTTTGTTTTTTACTAAAGGTAGTATTATTGGGATTATCAAAAGAGCGTTTTATTCCTTGCCATATCCAATATTGCCAAACATAATAATTGATTAAAATAAATCCTATAGCTGCACTAGAGCTATTCCATAGATGTTGTCCATAAAAACTAATATCTCTTAGATGTTCAACAGAAAGATAGTATTTATAGAAACTCAATAAATTACTTTGCTTTATAAAATAAGGCAATATCGTAATGGGATTTGATAGAAATGCCCAATCAAAAATGTTATTACTAACTGCATGATAATTATAGTAAAAGCTTTTTCTAATTAATAATAAAAATAAACCAACTAATCCACTAGCTAACCAAGGTTTAAATCCAACAAAATTAGTGCTTATTAGGCTAAATAATAAAGCTAAACTATAAAATAACCAACAGAAAGCAATTACTGTGATATCAAAGCCAACAATTAAACTTAAGGAAATTCCTGCTTGAAAAGCTGCTATCGAGTGTAGAGGAAAAGTTAATAGTACCGCTAAATAAAGCAGTATGGGAACTCCGAGAATTTTACCAGTAAGAATACTCCTAGCAGATTGAGGACTGAACTGAATAAAACTTAAAGTTCCTCTTTGTTGTTCCTTAATTAAATCAGAAATTAGCAGATAAACCCCACCAACCAATAAAGCAATAATTATGACAATACTGAGAGCGATAAAAGTATCCAGCCAAAATAGTTGCCAGTTAATATCCCAATGACCTAACAAATTAGTATGACATTTCCTTGATTTTGTATAACTAAAACAGTAGCGACTGTATTGTTTTATTTGATAATTTAGGTCTGGTAATCTACCTAAATGCTTGATAACAATAAATAGTTGTACTACCAAAGATAAACAAACTGCAATTATAATATTTATGCCCTTAAGTCTGCCTTTGATTTCTCTTAATAGTTGAGGATTTAACTCTGATAAATTTCCAACTGATTTGGTAGCTTTTACTAATAGCTTGTGTTGTTTGGTCATAACAATATGGTTTGAGATAACTTAACTGGCTTGTTGATGTCCTAATTTTAAGAAAATAGTCTCTAAATCTTCTTGAGTGTATTGAAATTCTGTTAAAGAAACTCCTGCTAATATCAGCGATCGCAATAATTCAGCACTATCTGAGTTATCTCCCGCAAAATTTACTTTCAAGCGATTACTTCCTGATATTACCTCCCATTCTCTGACTAAAGAATTCTTTTTAAGTTCCCTTTCTAAGGTAGCTAAATCTCCTAAAGTATTAATGATAATTTGTTGGCGAGCAAAACGCTGACAAATATCTTTTAAAGAGCCACCTTCGACTAAAAAACCCAGTTCCATAATTCCCACAGAAGTACATAATTCTGCTAAGTCACTTAAAACGTGGGATGAAATTAGAATTGTCATTCCTGCTTCCTGTAAGACTTTAATAATGTCGCGGAATTGTCTTCGGGAAATAGGGTCTAAACCAGATACAGGTTCATCTAAAAATAGTAGTATTGGTTCATGAATGATGGTTCTGGCTAAACTTAGCCTTTGTTTCATCCCTCTTGAGAGATTGACAATTAAGCTTTTGCGCTTATTACCCAGTTGAATCAAATCCAATACTTCATAAATCCGATGGTGACGACGAGAAGCAGGAATACGATACAGTCTAGCAAAATAATCTAAGTAGTCCCAGACAGTCAAATCATCATATAAAGGATAGTCATCGGGAAGATAACCAATTCTACGTTTGATGGTGAGGTTATTGCTGTCTCTTGAGAACAGATTGCCATGAAGATATATTTCCCCCAAAGTCGGCTCTTCTACTCCTGCTAACATTCGGATCAGAGTAGTTTTACCAGCCCCATTAGCACCGATTAAACCATAAACTTCCCCACTTTTGATTTCGAGATCGAGGTCGTTGACCGATATCTGATTATCAAATCTCTTAGTTAAGCCATAAGCTGCGATCGCAAATTCTGGTCTCATAGCTGCCGATCTTATTCATTATCGATAGCTTAACTTGTTTTGTCTGTTCCTGGATTCTGTCTTATGAAAATTGATAAGATTTGTGTATTACAATCAAGTTAATATTTTAAATCTCAATGAATCTTCCAAAATTAGATACTAAAGCGATAGATCGTATTGTCGAGATGGCATGGGAAGATCGCACAAGCTTTGAGGCTATAGAATTACAGTACGGATTAAAAGAAAAAGAAGTTATTGCTTTGATGCGCCGAGAAATGAAAGCTTCTAGCTTCAGAATGTGGCGCAAAAGAGTAACGGGAAGAAAAACTAAACATCTTAAAAAAAGAGATTTTATTGAAGGTAGATTTAAATGTAAAAATCAAAAATCTTAAATTTAGTTTTCTTCCCATCACCAATTAAGCGATCGCCATATTCTGCCTTTTAACAGCTCGAACTCCTTTAAAAGTCATTTTGACTCCCTTGGCTGGAGCTAGAGTAACACCTCGCCGTTGGGGGAATTCAGCCTTATTATTAGCCAAGGCTAGGTCATAATTTTTAAGGATAGTTGCGATCGCAAGCTTGAGTTCAAATTGTGCTAAAGCTTCTCCAATACAGCGTCGAGAACCTCCACCAAAAGTAATAAATTCATAAGGAGAAAACTGACGCTCTAAAAAACGTTCTGGTTTAAACTGTTTCGGCTCAGGATAAATATCTTCTCTTCGATGCATCAAATATATACATCCTGCTATTACCTGTCCTGGTTTAAATTCATAGCCTAATACTTCTGTAGCTTCTTGGACTACCCTAGGAAAAGTCAACATTCCCACAGGATAAATACGAAGAGTTTCTTGACACACTGCATTGAGATAGGGGAGTTTAGCGATCGCCATAAAATCAGTACTATCTTCCAAACTATCAAGCTCTGCGAGTAATTTACGCTTAACTTCTGGTAGGTGATGAATCCAATATAAAGCCCAAGACATAGCTGTAGCAGTGGTTTCATGTCCAGCAAACATCAAGGTCATTAATTCATCTCGTAGTTCGGATACAGTCAGAGAGTTTCCTGCTTCATCTGTTGCAGACATCAGTAAAGACAGGATATCTTGACGAGAGTCATCAGGATTAGCTTTCCTCTCTTCTATTTCTGCATAAATCGCCTCGTCAATTGCTTTTTGTTGTCGCAAAAAATTACCCCAGGGACTCCAAGCACCTAAATCCTTTTGTAACCAAGGGAAAAAGAGAAAAGCCGAAGTCAGAGGAGAACTAAATACATCAGTCATCTTAGCGATTAATTGACGCAATTTCTGAGAACGGGGGGTATCTTTTAAACCATAGACTGCTTCTAAAATAACTTGCAGAGAAATATCTTGACAGATTTTTCTGGCTGTAAATGGTTGATTTGGGGCAAATTCCCGAAAAACTTCCTGGGTAATATCACAAATTAATTTACCGTATGCTTGCATTCGCTCCCCATGAAAAGGAGGTAAAAGTAACTTGCGACGATTTTTGTGGCGATCGCCGTCCAGCATCACAATTCCCTGACTACCCAGTAAAGGTCTTAAAATACCATTATCCCTACCTAAAGCTGGAAAATTATCGCGATCGGTTACTAGAATTTGTTGTAGTGCTTCGGGATTGTGGACAAATACCATTTGACCACCAAAGCCAGAAATTTTACCCAAAAACAGCTCTGGATAATCCTTAAAAGCCGTTTCCATATAATTCACAGGATCGATAATCCACTGAAGTTTTTTGAAGAAATGTTGTCCTATCTTTGGTATAGTTTTGCCCATGTTTACGAAATTCCGCCCCAGGTGTTAAGGTGCTTTTTTATTGTAGAAAAAATCTGCGTTGGTGATGGGAATAATGCTAATCTTAGCTTTCCCGACAGGAAGTTAAAAAGCCTTCGTAGGGTGGGCAAAATTAAGCAAGATTAATTAAAACGTTTCAGGTCAAGATAATTTGCCCACCAAAACTCAGATAATACTTTATAATCGGTTAATGCCTGACGTTCTAGATCTCTTAGAAACATGTCTTGTTTGGAAGAATAAAAAGATCTTGTAGGATGGGTAGAGGAACGAAACCCATCAATCGATAAATCTAAAATAGCTAATAAAAATAATCTCTACATCACTTCCCAACAAACAACTATCTCAAATATTTATGATACATTCAACATAATGTTGGGTTTTACTGCGTGCAACCCAACCTACCGTATCATTCCATCTTAATAGAGCGATCGCGATAATGATTAATCTTATAAAGCACTTTTAATAATAACTTGGGAAACATTTTATAGTATTTAATAAATTTTTGATTAATGTTATTAGATTGCTTCTTAGTTGCCATTTCAATTTTTTGGAAAACTAAGGTTTGATCGATATCTAGAAAGTTAAGAATATTTACTATTTCTTGTTCAAAGGAACTAGTCAATTTTTCATAAGTAAGTTCATAATAGTCTAAGCCATTCTCTTCAAAAAACTTTTGCCAGCGTCTATTTTGATCCTTAAAGCTTTGTTCCCAACGATAAATTTTCAGAGGTTGAAACTTTATAGATATTTTTTGGGGGCTTAATCCTGTTATCTCTTGGTTATTGTTATTATCTGCACTTTTTTCCCAGACTTTTGTTGCAAGAGCAATTGTTGTTGATACAGCTTGGGCAATTATATCCTGTCTCGAAATATAAATAAATTTTAAATTAGGAAAAATAGCATTTAGTATTTCTAAATCTTTTTTGTCTTTAAATAAAGCAGATTTTTTTGCTATTTTTATAAAATCATACATTTGCCACCAATGCATTTTGACACCAAAAACACCATTGGCTGTTAATCCTTCTTGCAGAACTGAATCACAGTAACTTATAAACTTATCTGGGTCATCTTTTAATTGCAACTTTTTAGTTTCGTTATGATGAAAATACTCCGCTGGATTACCACAACATTTTAAATTTTTCAATGTTTTACATAAAAGAGTGCTTCCAGAACGACCTGTAGAGCAAACAATGTAACTTTGC
>JASJDF010000114.1 GCA_030065715.1 Xenococcaceae cyanobacterium MO_188.B19
CCTAGTTCATTACGCATGGCAATGATATCTTGTTGCAATGCTTCATTAATCGGAATGCCTGTGTCTTTTCGTTCTAACCACGCCAGATGTTCTTTTTGTCCGCAAGTATAGATGCGTTCTGCACCAGGTACTTTTTGGGAATTACGCAGCGCACGCAGGATATCACCTGTGATTTTTTTGAAGGTTTCGATTTCGGTAAAGGCAGAGATATCAATAGCCATAAAGAAATGACCGAGCTGGTAGGGGATGCGATCGCCTTCAGAGTCAAATCCGCTCAATTGTTTGAGAAAAGCTCCTTGTTGTAGGGCTGCCGAGAGAATTTCGACTACTGTGGCGTAACCATAACCCTTATGTCCACCTGTTTCTTCCTTGATTCCGCCGATAGGGACCAGGGCTGCCTCCCCTTGGACTAAAGCTTGAAGTATCTTTTGGGGCTCGGTCATGGTATAACCTTCTCGATCAATAACTAGTCCTGGGGGACATTCTTTTCCTTCGCGGGCATATTGTTCAATTTTGCCCCGCTGCATAATCGAGGTAGCGTAGTCATTAGTGAAAGGGAAATCTTCATCAGTGGGCATCCCAAAAACTAAGGGGTTAGTACCCAACATATTTTCTACCCCAAAAGTTGGAGCTGTGGATGGACGGGCATTAGTTCCAGTAAGACCAATCATATTTTGTTGGCAAGCCATCAAAGTGTAATAGCCTGCGATTCCGTAATGGGTAGAGTTTCGAGCTACTACCATTCCTAGACCATATTTTTGAGCTTTGGCGATCGCAAGTTTCATACAGTAGGTTGAGATGACCATGCCCATACCATGATGACCATCGATTACTGCCGTGGCTAAGCGATCGCGGACAACTTCAATTTGAGTAACTGGCTGTTGAATTTTCTGTTTGACAATACGGTCATAGTAAATTGGCTTCAAGCGTCCAATCCCATGGGAATCAATACCTCGTTTGTCCGCCGTTATCAGAACATCGGCACAGATTTTAGCGTCTTGTTTAGGGACACCGATGCCTTGGAAAACGTCTATCATAAATTGTTCCAGGTAATCACAGGATAGGTAATGGATCATCTTTTCTCTTTCAACCTTAAGTGCTTGTTGGGAGTTCAATGTTCTAAATCAATATCATAAGTTTGGTAGAGGTTTTGAAGAGTTTTCCTCAGTTGTTGCAGTTTCTTGTTATCTTCCAGGGTAAGTACGGCATTTTGGCGTTCTAGCTTAATAATCTGCTGTTTAACTCTAGCTATCTTGAATCCTACTGTTGCCGATTTACTCATCATTTTCGTTTCTTCCGCTCAATTTTTATTTCTAAGGCGATTTTGGCAGATAGGTATGAGAATCTTGTGAGGGTCAAAGAGCTAATCAGGATTGTAAAAAATCTACCCTTGTCAAGTCGAAACCTCTCTCCCATTAGGATAGGAGAGAGGCTTTTTTTCAACGATCTATTAATAAATTATTTAAAATTATTTACCCATACCCAATTGTTGAGCTTTCTGATAAACTTTACCTTCAGTCAACAAAGAGGGAGCAATAACCACTTCTACCTGTTGCATTTCCTTGAGGTTTTTCGCCCCCAAGGTTCCCATACTAGTTTTGATTGCCCCCAAAAGATTGTGAGTACCATCATCTAGTTTTGCTGGACCAACCATAATTTGTTTAATTGTTCCTGTTGTTCCCACTTTGATGCGGGTACCACGGGGTAGTACAGGGCTGGGGGTTGCCATTCCCCAGTGATAATCACCCCCAGGAGCTTCCGCAGCACGAGCGATAGGCGAACCAATCATTACCGCATCCGCACCGCAAGCCAGGCATTTACAAATATCTCCCCCTGTAACGATACCACCGTCAGCAATTACAGGAACATAGCGACCTGTCTGTTGATAGTAGTCATCCCTAGCAGCAGCACAATCTGCTGTAGCAGTGGCTTGGGGGACACCAACTCCCAAAACCCCACGAGAAGTACAAGCAGCACCAGGACCAATCCCAACTAATACCGCAGCAGCCCCAGCTTTCATCAGGTTCATTGCTACTTCGTAAGTAACGCAGTTACCTAGAGCAACAGGCATAGGCATTTCTTGGCAAAAACTTGCTAAATCTAAAGGACTGATAGATTCAGGAGACAAATGAGCTGTAGAAACTACTGTTGCTTGCACAAATAACATATCTGCTCCAGCTTCAGCTACAGCTTGACCATACTTACTTGCTCCTGCGGGAGTTAAACTTACTGCTGCAATACCCTTTTGATCTTTAATTTCTTTAATTCGCTGTTTAATTAATTCTGGTTTGATTGGCTCTGCGTATAATTCTTGCATTAAGGTGACAAACTCATCCTTACCTACTTCCTCAATCCGATGCAATATAGGATTTGGATCTTCATAACGAGTTTGGATTCCTTCAAGATTTAGGACTCCCATTGACCCTAATTCTGACAGCAAGACTGCCATCTTTACATCCACTACTCCATCCATTGCGCTGGCAATAATAGGTATTTCTCGCTTGATACCGCCAATTTCCCAGGTAGTATCTGCCAAACTGGGGTCTAGAGTACGTCCTCCAGGACAGAGGGCTATTTCGTCAAATCCATAAGCTCTACGAGCTTTTTTTCCACGACCAATTGATATATCCACGAGCAATCCTTCTGTTCCCAAAGCTATTAGCCTAGGGTATCAAATTTTTGGGTTCTTGTGGCAATTGTATTTTAGACATCTCATTATCCCTTGCCAGTTACTTTCCTTAGCCAAGGTAGAATAGGAGATCGTAACCATATACAAAAGCAAAATTAAATCTAAGATATTATGTCCGTATTGGCAGCGATCGCAGTTTTATTAATACTCATTGTGGTTCATGAGTTAGGGCACTTTGCAGCAGCTCGACTTCAAGGAATCCATGTTAGCCGTTTTTCTATTGGGTTTGGTCCCACTTTACTTCAATATCAAGGTTCAGAAACCAGATATACAATTTGTGCTGTTCCTCTTGGTGGTTATGTAGCATTTCCCGATGACGATCCAGAAAGTCCTATCCCTCCTGATGACCCCAATTTACTAAGCAATCGTCCCATTTTAGACCGCGCGATCGTAATTAGTGCAGGAGTTATTGCCAATCTTATTTTTGCCTACTTCCTATTAGTAGGTCAATCCATGACCATTGGATTTCAAGAAGTTAATTATGATTCTGGAGTTTTAGTGCCTCAATTGGTAGAAGATAGTAACTCTGCTGCCACTAAAGCTGGAATTCAAGCAGAAGATATTATTTTAAAAGTCAATGATCGAGATTTAGGAAAATCCCCCGAATCTCTGGAAATTTTAAGACAAATCATTGAAGATTCGCCCAATGAATCTCTGGAATTGACGATTGAGAGAAATAAAGAGATTATTTCTTTATTAGTCACCCCTCAAGCTGACGCAGAAAACAAAGGTAAAATCGGGGTTATGCTTGCCCCTAATGGAGAAGTAACTCGTCGTCGCACCTCCAATGTTATGGAAGCTATTACTTCTGGGGCTGCGGAATATCAGAGAATTTCAGGACTAATTGCCCAAGGTTTTTGGCAACTGATTAGTAATTTTCAAGACAATGCCAAACAAGTAGGAAGCCCTGTAGCAATTGTGGCAGTGGGTGCTAAATTGGCTGAGAATGATTTAGGTAATTTGTTTCAGTTTGGTGCTTTAATTAGTATTAATCTGGCAATTATTAATATTCTGCCCTTACCTGCTCTCGATGGTGGTCAATTGGCATTTTTAGCTATAGAAGGAGTTCTAGGTAAACCTTTACCAGGGAAATTGCAAGAGGGAATTATGCAAACTGGTTTTGTCTTGCTTCTAAGTTTAGGAGTCTTTTTAATTGTTCGAGATACTGTGAATTTAGCTTTCTTCCAAGAGTTATTTCAATAGTAAAAAAACGTGAGTTCGTAGTTCGTAGTTATAATTTTTTCAACGAAAGGATGAGGCATTCAAACATCTAAAAAGTTATAAATTGTGATAAATTTCTGAGTTTTGAGCCTCGTCGAACTCACATTCAATAGTAAAAAAAAGGGATAGTTTAATACTTATCCCTTTTTTTAAGTTATTTTTTATATATGATCTAAATCACTGCTAATTCAAGAGTTATACCGTTTCCCTTGAGTACTGTTAGGATCAGCAATACTAACACTAACAATATCCATTAGATCTCTTTCATAAGTCCTTAAACTAGTAAAGTTTTTGATAAATGACTAACGACTAATGACAAAAAACTATTTTGCAAGATATCTATTTATCCCACCGTACCTTCTAACTTAAGACTGAGTAATTTATCCGCTTCCGCAGCAAATTCCATCGGTAACTCGTTTAAAACGTCTTTACAGAAACCACTAACAAGCATCGAAACTGCATCTTCTTCTGAGATACCCCGTTGAGCAAAGTAAAATAACTGCTCCTCCCCAATTTTGGCAGTAGAAGCTTCATGTTCTACTTTAGCAGTATTATTATCTACCTGAATATAGGGGAAAGTATTAGCTTCGGCATTATCTCCAATCAACATCGAGTCACATTGAGAATAATTCCGCGCGCCTTTAGCTTTAGCACCCATTTTTACTAAACCACGATAGCTGCCCTTAGATTCCCCAGCCGAAATTCCTTTAGAAATAATCGTGCTGCGGGTATTTTTACCAACATGAATCATTTTAGTACCTGTATCTGCTTGTTGCTTGTTATTAGTTAAAGCAATAGAATAGAACTCTCCAACAGAATTATCTCCTACCAAAACACAACTGGGATATTTCCAAGTAATTGCCGAACCTGTTTCTACCTGTGTCCAAGAGATTTTGGAATTGACTCCCTTACATAAGCCTCGTTTGGTCACAAAGTTATAAATACCACCTTTGCCATTTTCATCTCCAGCAAACCAGTTTTGCACTGTAGAGTATTTAATATCTGCATTATCTAAAGCGACTAATTCTACTACTGCTGCATGAAGTTGATTGGTATCAAACATGGGAGCAGTACAACCTTCAAGATAGCTAACAGATGCCCCTTCTTCTGCCACAATCAGAGTACGCTCAAATTGTCCTGTATCCCCGTCGTTTATACGGAAATAGGTAGATAGTTCCATTGGGCATGTTACCCCTTTAGGAATAAACACAAATGACCCGTCGCTAAAGACAGCAGAATTTAAGGCTGCAAAATAGTTATCTGCTGTTGGTACAACAGTTCCTAAATATTTTTTGACTAATTCGGGATGTTCTTGTAGGGCTTCGGAAATGGAACAGAATATTACCCCATCTTCCGCTAGTTTTTCTTTAAAAGTAGTGGCAACGGAAACACTGTCAAAAATCGCATCCACCGCTACGTTACTGAGTCTTTTTTGCTCGGATAAAGGGATACCAAGCTTATCAAAAGTTTCTAGTAAAGCAGGATCAACTTCTTCTAAACTGTCTAACTTGGCTTTTTTTTGTTTAGGTGCAGAGTAATAAACAATATCTTGATAATCAATTTTAGGATATCCTACATGCGCCCAAGTGGGTTCAGTCATTTTGAGCCACTGACGATAAGCTTTGAGGCGAAACTCTAACATAAATTCTGGCTCGTTTTTTTTCGCTGAAATTAGACGAATCACATCTTCACTCAATCCACGAGGAATGGTGTCTTTTTCGATATCTGTAACGAAGCCGTATTTGTAAGGTTGGTTGACTAGATTTTTGACTGTATTACTCATTCTTGGCTTGATTTAGTACTAAATAATATGGCTTATCTCTAAAAATTTTTACTCTATTAGGCTCCAAACCTATAGACTACATGACTCAGTTCTCTAGCTTATTAGTCGTGAGTTAAATTATACTAGATTTAAACAACAAATTTGTTGTTTAAGTCTATTGTAGGTTACATTAACAACAAAGATGTTGTCAAAGTCACTAATTTTTTCTTGTGACTGGGTGCTAGGAAGTAGCCAAATTTTAGAATTGATAGTTCACAATTCACCATGAAAACGACTGGTTTCCCATCTACCAAAAAAAATATTCTGCAATATTTCCTGAAAGAAGGGAAAGGCACAGCTACCCAATTAGCTAAAGCCTTAAAAGTTACTTCTCAAGCAATTCGTCGTCATTTGAGAGAGCTAGAAGCAGAAGGATTGATTGAGTATCATTCTATACAACAAGGAATGGGAAGACCTAAACATATTTACCAACTCAGTCCCAGAGGAAGATCGCTATTTCCCCATCGTTACGGAGAGTTTACTGTTTCATTTTTAGACACTCTAGTGGAAACTGTAGGGGAAGATCGAGTCAGTAAGGTTTTAGAGAAACAATGGCAAAGAAAAGCTCTAGAGTATCGCGATCGCGTTGGTGATGGTAATCTAAAAGATAGAGTCTCAAAACTAGTGAAAATTCGCCAGGAAGAAGGTTACATGGCGGAGTTACACCAAAAAGGTCAACAGAACTTTATTCTTACAGAATATAATTGCGCTATTTCCGAAGTCGCAGAATCCTATCCCAGTGTATGCGGACACGAGTTAGAAATGTTTTCCGCTATTCTTCCTGATTGTAGTGTCGAGCGTACTCATTGGCTGAATAATGGAGAACATCGTTGCGGATATCTTATTCAAGCTAAATAAATGAATTCTGGTTCTATTACCTTGCTAGAAATGGCAAGGTAATTAGGTTTTTTAGGTTCTAATCATAAGAATCAGGAGCAAAAACAATCAGCATGGTGACTATGGGAGGCATTAAAAGGATCGCTATTCCGAAAACAAATAACATAAGATTCTCCTAAAAAATTTTTAAAGTAATAAAGTAAAAACAAGGTTCAAATCAAGTTCGTGGGTAAAGAATATTTATTAAAAAGAATATTTTAAAATCTGCTATTTAATAAGTAATAGGTTATCCACACCAAAGGCGAATAACCTAATGAGTACAATGAAATTGAATTCAGGCGATTGCTGTAAAGCTGGTAACGCCTGAAGGGAAATAAACAAATCTTATTCGTTCATCTCTTTCAAAGTAGCCACTGTAGAAGCAGACATTTGGCTGAGGTACCTGAATATCCAGTATTTCATCATTGTGTCCATAACAACAGGTACGGTAGCAATGAACAAGGATATCGCACTTCCATTAGCAGCAACTCCTAAGTGATTAGCCAAACTTTCCAGCAACACTTCCCAACCATGTGGAGAGTGGAATCCTACGAACATATCAGTAAATAGGATAATCACAAACGCCTTAGCACTATCACTCAAACCATAGATTATATTGTCTATAAAAGATTTGAGAACATTGATATCTTTTCTTCTGACTAAAAGAACCAGAGAAAAAGCAAACAGACCAGCAAAATCAGCAAAGACGTTACTAACTGAATTTATATCTTTACGGTTGAACTCTTCGGCAATTTCATTAGCCTTTTCCTGAACTTTTTCCTCCATCGCTTCCTCAGAAATAGGGGGAACACCTCTTATCATGTGTTCCATCTTCAATTTTTCTTCAAAGCCAGCGAGTTCCTCAAGAGCTTCTTCTTTCCATTCAGAGTTTATATTATCCAGAGTCATTGCAAGAGAGGTTTCTCCTCTACTTTGTTCGACAATGGGCTTAATGAGGAAATTTTTAGATACTTGCTGAGTCAAAATAGGAATAATGATCAGCAATGCTATTAGTCTTAAAGCAATAACAGTAACTTGTCTGGAACGACGATACTCATCAACTATTTCTTGTTCAGAACTAGAATTGAGGTCTTTCTTAATCTTGTTGAATGTTTTACCAAGAGAGCCTTGTAAAACACCAGAGGACAAAATTGAAGCTGGGTTAGAGTTGTTATCTCTTCCTTTTGGTTGACGACGAATAGGAGCTTTATCTGTGATACCTCTAGAAGCGTCAGCAACTGATGGAACATCAACAATTCCTGTAGGTTGTCCTCCACCTTGTTGAGGCATAGGCATTAAAGAAGACGATTGACCAGCAGCAACACTATAGTTGGCTAATACACCTTCAGCAAAAATGAGCTTTTCTAATGCATTAGAACCCAACTTCCCAGAAGCAGAACTACTAGCATTGAATGATTCAATTCCATGTTGAAGTCTTGCTAAATATTCCCCGACCTCTACTTCTAGGCGTTCATCTCTAAGAGTTTCTACTGGGATTCTATAGCCACTGAAGTAGTGGTTTTCAATCGACCTAATTTTTGAGGCAGCTTCATAAGCTTCTTTTAAGGATTTTTCAGGATTGCCAAAAAATTGATTTTTAAGTTGGTTAAGAGGCGACTTGCGTCCACCAGAAGAATTGGATGTCATTGGTTAGCAAAGAATAAAGATAAAATTGGTTTTAACTAGAACTATATACAGAGAGGGCAGAGGTATTCTCTCAGAATCTTCATAGGATTAATTGATGATATTTTGGGCTGCCACGAAATTTATCACCTATTTTTTGGGTGAGTTCTTACCCAGAGTTTCTAGATATTTAAACTTATCTGAAACTCTTGGAAGATTTTCTCTGAGGAATCGAAAGAAGAAAACGAGCAAAGAACTGGTTAATAACTCTTAGACTATTATTAATTTCAAGGTTTGTATTAGATGTAACTAATTTAAGCCTTAGATGAGATACAAAACTCTGCTTCTGTTAGGTAGAATTACCTAAATACTGGGTTTTCTATTGATTCCTGTTTCAGATTAATTGATTAAAAGTAACAAAATCGGAACAAGAAAGTAACGAACTGGGGACAAAATAGATAAGTCAACGCTGAAACCGTTGCTATTAAAGGATTAAAAGTAACGAAGAAAAAAAATATAGAAACTGTATATCTATACCCTACGATTACATTAAATCTATAAATACCCCCAATATTTAATCTAAATTAACTTGATTTTAGGTTTGTTTTTATGGCTGAATGACACGCTGGCAGAAATTTTGCCCCTTTAGGAAAGACTTTAGATAATATCTAGCTTGTCGTATATTGAGATCTACTTCCTTTTCTCAACAGCAAAAATACCAATGCTTTTTATGGTTGAAATATCACTGTCTTGCAATTTAGAGTGCATTTTTCAGAACACAGATACATTATCTTTTTATAAGCTTTAAATTATCTTCCTTAACTCTTTAAAATTTATAGCTTTTAATTGTTGTACAATCGTAACTATCAGCTCAAATCTTCTAGATATAGTGAAAACTCAATCAAATATAATTACAAATTGAGTTTCTTTAAATTATTGTTTATCTACTAGCTTTGACAACTAGTAGTCTCTTTTCGATAATTTAACATTTTACTATTACTCTCTAGTTTTGGAGATGCTGACTTTTTAAAAAATAACGCTAAATAAAGAAGTTACCATAAAAACTGCTTTAAGAGGTATTCTATGAAGCTTTTGTTAGTTGAAGACGATTGGGAAATTAGTGAATTACTTTCGGAGGTTTTGACTGAGCAACAATATGTAGTTGACGTGGCTAGTGATGGTCAAGCTGGCTGGGATTTTGTCCAGGCTTTTGATTATGATTTAATATTATTAGATGTTATGCTGCCCAAACTCGATGGCTTCTCTCTATGCCGTCAACTCAGAAGCAAAGACTACCATATGCCAATTATGATGCTTACTGCTAAAGATACTACCACAGAAAAAGTTGAGGGGTTAGACGCAGGAGCAGACGACTATGTAGTCAAACCTTACAAGTTAGACGAGTTATTAGCTCGGATTCGGGCTTTGCTCCGTCGAGGTATAGACTCGGGTTCCCCTATCTTAAGTTGGCAAGACTTGTCTCTAGATACTAATACCTGTAAAGTAACATATGAAGATAAACCCTTAAAATTAACCCCTAAGGAGTATCGTTTGCTAGAGCTATTCCTACGCAATGGCAACAAACTACTGAGTCGTAGCAAAATTCTGGAAAATCTCTGGTCGTTTGAAGAACCGCCTGATGAAGATACAGTAAAAGCCCACATCAGACGTTTGAGGAAAAAACTAACAAAAGTTGGAGCTTCTGATGACTTTATTGAAACAGTTTATGGACTGGGCTACCGCCTCAAACAAGACCTCTAGCTCAGGCTTTTACTACATACGCCCACCCTTACTGTCAATTTACCTGATAGTGATTGGTATCATACTGGGCGTTTCTGGAACTGCTCTATACATCTTCTTTGCTAGAAGTATGAATCAGCAGTTAAATCATAGACTTATAACTTTGGTGCAAGCAGCTGCTCCAAGTCTGGATAGGATTAAATCTGAGAAACGCCCTAATTTTGATCGAGATATTCCTTGGTTATCTTTTTCTTCTAATTCAGAACAAAGTCTAGAGTGGTTTGATACCAATGGTCAGGTTGTAGCCAAACAGGGAAAATATTTCCCACCATTGCCACCGCCTATTAAAAACCCAGAAAATAAGCCGATATTCCAACAGAAAGAGCAAATTCGCAGCGTAACTATTCCAATTTATGCTGATGGAGTGGAAAAAAATACTTTACAACTTAAAGGTTATCTTAGAGCGAGCGAGTCTCTTAGAGAGATAAATAGAACTCTAACCCATTTACAATTAGGGTTATGGTTGGGGGGAAGCACAGCACTATTTCTGATCGGAGTTAGTAATATTTATCTAACTCATAAAGCTTTTGAGCCAACTATAAAAAGTTTTCAGCAGTTAAAACAGTTTATGGCTGAAGCTTCTCATGAACTGCGGAATCCTCTAACTAAAATCAACTTCGCTACAGAAACTTTACTCAGTCACCCAGAAAAAATCAGGAGAGCTTCAGACCTCAGAAAGCTGATTATGATCCAAAGTTCAGCAGAGCAGATGCAAAGATTGTTAGAAGATTTGCTGTTTTTGGCTCGGACTGATAGTATGCCTAATTCTAATGAATGGGAAGGTTCCATTTTAACCCTTTCAGAATTACTCTTACCATTGGTAGAACATTTTCAAGCTCTGGCTCGTAATCAAGGAATTGAGTTTCAGACTCAGTTACTCGATGGTTTAGCCATTCGAGGTGATGCTTCTCAATTAAGCCGTGTATTTTCTAATTTATTAGAGAATGCGTTCAAATATACGGAAACTGGGGGAAAGATATCACTTTATTTGGAGAAATCTAAACAGCGTGCCATAGTTTCTATAGAAGATACAGGTATTGGAATTGCCCCAGAGCAAGTTCCTTTTATTTTTCAGCGTTTTTGGCGTGCAGAACAAGCTCGACGTACTCAAGAAGAAGGATTAGGATTGGGACTTGCTATTGTCGAAGCACTTATTAAACAACATAAAGGCAAAATTATTGTCAATAGTGAGCTTAATGTAGGGACTTGTTTTAAAGTTTATCTTCCTTTAGTTTGATCGCTCTTTTATTTTTAAAAGCTTATCTTGATAGAATTGAATATTAGTAAGGTTTTAACCCGAGTTTGTCACCTTCAATATCCTATCCTTACAAAGAAAGCTAGAGAAATTAATATCTTGTTATATCTATTTTCTATAAAGCTGCACTTTAACTTTTGAAGTGGGCGCACTTTTCCTAATCTAAAATGAGATTTGTCTAAAGTAATCCCCAGAAAAAAGAAATGGTATTAGCTCGCCAATAATTATCTATCCTAATGCTTATCTAAAATGTTTTAAGACCTATTCTAAAAACACTTGTTCTAGATGAAATTTGGGTAAGGGTTTGGTATCAGGTAGTGATACTTTTCTTGATAGGTCAACATTATTTTGTTGGCTTAACTTACTCTTTTTGAGATTTTATGGTCTGCTCACACTGACGAATTAATCTCTAGATAGTGCCTAATCCAAGGCTATCCACTTGATTAAATCATTGGAGAAAGCCAATAAATCTACAGCAAGATATTTGCTGCACTCTAACTTCAAAGCGATATTATCTTATCTTTTATGTACAAATGAAATTTCTGACCACGCCCCCTATCCCATCCCTAATTACTATTTCTAGCCAACTTTTTAGTCGGGGGTTACTTTTTCCCAAGAAAGGCTTCTTGCTTACATATTTAATCGCCATGATTTGTATCTTGGGGACTTCAGGAATATCTTTATACTTTTTTCTTATTAAAAATCTTAATCAGCAGTTAGACCGAGAATTATTAACTTTAGTACAAGCAGCAGCTCCCAGCTTAGATTCAATTAAACTTGAAGGTCATAAAAATTTAGACAGAGAAGTTCCTTGGCGAAATCTTTTTTCTCAACAAGAATATAGCTTAGAGTGGTATGACTCAGAAGGAAAACTTTTAGCCAGAGAAGGAAAGAATTTCCCTGATGCGCCTTTGCTTGCAACGCTAAAACCTTCTCAAGTGAATCAAGAATTTTTCATGTTTCAACGTTTGGGTCAGATGCAAACTGTAACAATTTCTGTTTATACAGATAATCCAAATCAAGCAACCCCAACTCTTGAAGGCTATATTCGGGCTAGTGAATCTACGTCTGAAATCGAGGCTATCTTGAAAAAGTTGCGATTGGGTTTAGGGTTGGGTGGAGCTAGTGCCATAGTACTGATTGGCTTTGGCAGTATTTATCTGACTCAAGAGACTCTTAATCCTATGAAACAAGGGATGAATCGAATTAAAAAAATTACCTGTGATGTTTCTCACCATTTACGTACCCCTCTAACAAGAATTAGTATTGCCACGGAAATTTTGTTGAGTAAAAAGGACAAAATTCAACCTGATGAAGTTAAAAAACTCAATATAATTAATACTGCTGCCGATCAACTGAAAAAGTTAGTTGAAGAAGTACTATTTTTGGTGCGTGCTGACATACCATCCAATGTTAGAGAGCGTGTATCCTTAAATCCACTTTTACAGGATTTGATTGAACAATTTGAGCCATTGGCTAAAGCCAAAGGGATTGATTTACGAACTCAATTGTCTAGTCGAATTTTTGTTAAGGGGGATAATGTCAAGTTAACCCGTCTCTTTGCCAATTTACTAGAAAATGCTCTTCAATATACTGAATCAGGGGGTAGGGTTTTCTTTTCAATGCGATTATCTCAAGGAAAGGTGATTATCTCGGTTCAAGATACAGGAATGGGAATAACTCCTGAAGAGTTACCTTTTATTTTCCAAGGGTTTTGGCGAAGTGAGTTGGCAAGAAGTGTTTATCCTGAAGGTTTTGGATTAGGATTGACCACAGCTTATGCTATTGTTCAACAGCACCAAGGAGAAATTACGGTTGATAGTCACGGGAAAGCTGGGACATCCATAAAAGTAAAGCTTCCCTTAGCATGATTGACTTAATCGGGAAGCGAGTTTAAATGAGAAATTAATTTTCAATTGTTTTGACTTTAGCTATTACTATAAAACTTGTTTAGAATTCTGCATTTAAAGGTGTTCTGGGGAAAGGAATCACATCACGAATATTATTCATTCCTGTTATAAATTGCACTAGTCTTTCAAAGCCCAAGCCAAAACCAGCATGAGGTACTGTTCCATAACGGCGTAAATCTAAATACCACCATAAATCATCTGCTTCTACTCCTGTTTCTTGGATGCGTCT